>NZ_QZFV01000086.1:0-63629 GCF_003600245.1 Amycolatopsis panacis | reverse complement strand
ACCGGTTTCGGGTCCGTGAAGGGACCCTTCACAGACTCAGAGTCCGTGAAGGGTCCCTTCACGGACCTCTACACCGACTTTGCCGACACCCTGGACTCAGCGTCCGTGAAGGTGCCCTTCACAGCCTTGGCGCTAATCTTGGGCCCGGACGAGGGGAGTCTCGATGACCGAGCAGCCGGATTCCGCACCACGCGCACCCGAAGGCGTCGACACCGAAAAGCCGTCCGCGGCCCGGGTGTACGACTGGTTCCTCGGCGGAAAGCAGAACTGGGCCGTGGACCGGGAGTTCGGCAAGAAGCTGGAACAGCAGTGGCCGCTCGTGCGCCCCGGTTCGAAGCAGAACCGCGAGTTCATGAATCGCGTCGTGCGGGCCGCGCTGAACGCGGGCATCCGGCAGTTCATCGATCTCGGCTCCGGCGTGCCCACGGCGGGCAACGTGCACGAGGTGATCGAGGCCGAGCTGGACGAGGACGACACCGCGACCGTGGTCTACGTCGATTACGAGCCGGTGGCCGTGGCGCACGCGACGCTGATCCTGGAGGACGAGGCGGCCACCGACTGGGCCGGCATTGTGCAGGCCGACGTGCGCGACGCCCGTGCGGTGCTGCGCAATCCGCGCACCCGCGAGCTGATTGACTTCGACCGGCCGGTCTGCCTGATGATGATGGCGGTGCTGCACTTCTTCGGCCCCCAGGACCGCGTCGACGAGGTCGTCGCGAACTATCGGGCGGCGCTCGCGCCGGGCAGCTGGCTGGCCATCTCCCAGATGACCGAGGGCGACGGCAGCGGGCCCGCGCTGGAGGGGCTGCGCTGGTTCGTCGAGCAGTACCGCAAGACGAGCAACCCGGTGTGGCTGCGCGATCGCGCGGAGATCGAACCGTTCTTCGGCGGCTGGCCGCTGCTCGAACCCGGGATCCGGCACCTGCCGGACTGGCGTCCGGAACGGAAGCTGAACGCGATCGAGGCCGAGGCCACGCCGTTCGCCTGGTGCGGGGTGGCGCGCAAGCCCTGATCGGTGGCCTGATCGCTGCCAGCGAACACTCCCTGGGAAACAAACCCACCCTTCGGAGAGTTGAGCAAGACAGACTCAACTATCCGAGGAGTGCACATGTCCGACACCCGCCTCCTGCCCGTGCTCCCGCTCGATGACGACGTCGTGCTGCCGGGCATGGTGGTCCCGCTCGACCTCACCGACACCGAGACCCGGGCCGCAGTGGAGTCCGCGCAGGCCCGCACCCCCGCCCCGGCGTCCTTCCCCGGTATCCGTTCCGGTGCGGCGGGCAAGGCCGAGGTCCTGATCGTGCCGCGGATCGACGGCGAGTACGCCGAGTTCGGCACGGTCGCCACCGTCGAACGCGTCGGCCGGATTCCCGGCGGCAACGCCGCGGTGCTGCTGCGCGGCACCGGCCGGGCGACCGTCGGCCGGATCGCGGACGGCCCTGGCGCGGCGCGCTGGGTGCACGCCGGCGAAGTCACCGAGACCACCGACGAGCGGTCCGCGCAGCTGGCCACCGAGTACAAGAGCGTGGTCATCTCGCTGCTGCAGCAACGCGGCGGCTGGCAGATGATCGACGCGGTCCAGCAACTGGAAGAGCCGTCCGCGGTCGCCGACCTGTCCGGCAACGCGCCGTACCTCAAGACGGCGCAGAAGCTGACCCTGTTGACCACGCTCGACGTGAGCGCCCGCCTGGAGAAGGCCCTCGAATGGAGCCGGGCGTACCTGGCCGAGCTGGAGGTCACCGACACCATCCGCAAGGACGTGCAGGAGGGCATGGACAAGCAGCAGAAGGAATTCCTGCTGCGCCGCCAGCTCGAAGCGATCCGCAAGGAGCTGGGCGAACTCGACGGCACCGGCGAGGACGACGACTATCGCGCCCGGGTCGAGGCCGCCGAGCTGCCCGAGCCGGTGAAGAAGGCCGCGCTGGCCGAGGTCGACAAGCTGGAGCGGACCTCCGAGCAGTCGCCCGAGGGCGGCTGGATCCGGACCTGGCTGGACACGGTGCTGGAGCTGCCGTGGAACGAGCGGACCGAGGACGTCTACGACATCGCCGCCGCGCGCGCCGTGCTCGACGCGGATCACGCGGGCCTCGACGACGTCAAGGAACGCATCATCGAGTACTTGGCCGTCCGCAAGCGTCGCGCGGAGTCGGGTCTCGGCCCGGTCGGCGGACGGCGTTCCGGCGCGGTGCTGGCGCTCGCGGGTCCCCCCGGGGTCGGCAAGACCTCGCTCGGCGAATCCGTGGCGAGGGCGATGGGGCGGAAGTTCGTCCGCGTCGCGTTGGGCGGAATACGGGACGAGGCCGAGATCCGCGGGCACCGGCGCACGTACGTCGGCGCGTTGCCCGGCCGGATCGTGCGCGCGATCAAGGAAGCCGGCTCGATGAACCCGGTCGTGCTGCTGGACGAGATCGACAAAGTCGGCGCCGACTACCGCGGCGACCCGACGGCGGCGTTGCTGGAAGTGCTGGACCCGGAGCAGAACCACACGTTCCGCGACCACTACCTCGAAGTGGAGCTGGACCTGTCCGACGTGGTGTTCCTGGCCACCGCCAACGCACTGGAGACCATCCCCGGCCCGCTGCTGGACCGGATGGAGCTGGTGACCCTCGACGGGTACACCGAGCACGAGAAGGTCACCATCGCGCGGGACCACCTGCTGCCGCGGGAGCTGACCCGCGCCGGGCTCGCCACGGGCGACGTGACGTTCACCGACGAGGCGTTCAGCCGGATCGCCGCCGAGTACACCCGTGAGGCGGGTGTGCGCGACACGAACCGGACGATCGCGAAGGTGCTGCGCAAGATCGCCACGAAGGTCGCGCTGGACGAGCTGTCCCTGCCGGTCACGCTGACCGCGGCGGATCTGGAAACCCACCTCGGCCGTCCGCGGCACGTGCCGGAGTCCTCCCTGCCCACAGCCACCCAGCGCACGTCGATCCCAGGCGTGGCAACGGGTTTGGCGGTGACCGGGGCCGGCGGTGACGTGCTCTACATCGAGGCTTCGCTCGCCGATCCGGAAAGCGGGTCGACCGGCCTGCAGCTGACCGGGCAGCTCGGCGAGGTGATGAAGGAGTCGGTGCAGATCGCGTTGTCCTACCTGCGTTCCCACGGTGCGGAGCTGGAGCTGCCGGTGCGCGATCTGAAGGAGCGCGGGATCCACGTCCACGTCCCGGCAGGCGCGGTCCCGAAGGACGGCCCGTCCGCCGGGATCACGATGACCACCGCGCTGGCCTCCCTGCTGTCGGGCCGGGTGGTGCGCGCCGACGTGGCGATGACCGGCGAGGTCTCGCTGACCGGCCGGGTGCTGCCGATCGGCGGGGTCAAGCAGAAGCTGCTGGCCGCGCACCGGGCGGGGATGAAGACGGTGATCATCCCGCAGCGCAACGAACCGGATCTGGACGACGTGCCCGAGGAAGTGCTGTCGCAGCTCGACGTCCACCCGGTGGCCAACGTCCGGGAAGTGCTGGAGCTGGCGCTGACCCCGGCCGCGGCCCCGCTGCCCCAGGCGGCCTGACCACGAGGTGGCCCCGTCCTCCGGGACGGGGCCACGCTCCGGTCAGATTCGCGCTCTGGCCGGGACTTCCCCGGCGAGCGGCAGAGCCACGCAGCCGAGCATGGTGCCGGTGATCCGCGGCTGCCAGACCGCATAGGACGGCCGGCGGGCGACAAGCACGACCAGCGCGTTGACCAGAAGACTTTACAGCCACGGCACCGCGACGAAGACCACTGCCGGCCCGAGGTTGGCCATCTCCAGGTAGGCGAGAAACCGGCACCGGTCCCGGCGAGCGAGATCCACCCGGCCATCCGGCCCTGGCTGATACTGCGCGACACCAGGTACATCATGTCGGCCCGGGCGTGAACGCCATGCCCAGCGCGGTCACCGCCATCCCGGCCGCAGCCGCCGTCGAGATCACCACGCTTGAGGATGCCGCTGCCCGGCGACCCGGTGTTCAAAAGCCGATCGGGAGACGCCGGCCTGCTCCACCACCGTCCTTTTCGGACAGTCGGGTCAGCCGGTGGAGCCCGCCACCCGGGCGACGTTCATCACGTACTCGCCGTAGCCGGACTTGGCGAGCTTCGTGCCGAGCGCGTAGCACTCGTCGGCGCTGATGAAGCCCATCTTCAGCGCGACCTCTTCGAGGCAGGCGATCCGCACCCCGGTGCGGTGTTCCAGCACCTGCACGAACTGGCCGGCTTCGAGCATCGAGTCGTGCGTGCCGGTGTCGAGCCAGGCGAAACCGCGGCTCAGCTCGATCAGCTGTGCCCGGTCGCGGCGCAGGTAGGCCAGGTTCACGTCGGTGATCTCCAGCTCGCCGCGGGCGGAGGGCTTCAGGTTGCGGGAGATGTCGACCACTTCGTTGTCGTAGAAGTACAGCCCGGTGATCGCGTTGTTCGACCGCGGGTGGGCCGGCTTCTCCTCGATGGAGACCAGCTTGCCGTGCTCGTCGACCTCGCCGACGCCGTAGCGTTGGGGGTCCTTGACCTGGTAGCCGAAGAGCACGCAGCCCGCCAGGTCCTGCGCCGCGGTGCGCAGCGTGGTGGAGAAGCCCTGGCCGTAGAAGATGTTGTCGCCGAGGATCAGCGCCACCGGATCGTCACCGACGAAGTCCGCGCCGATCACGAACGCCTCGGCCAGCCCGTTCGGGCTCGGCTGCTCGGCGAAGGAGAAGGAGAGCCCGTACTGGCTGCCGTCGCCGAGCAGCCTGCGGAAGTTCGGCAGGTCGGACGGGGTCGAGATGATCAGGATCTCCCTGATTCCGGCCAGCATCAGCACCGAGATCGGGTAGTAGATCATCGGCTTGTCGTACACCGGCAGCAGCTGCTTCGACACCGCCTGGGTGATCGGGTGCAGCCGGGTACCACTACCTCCCGCGAGCACGATGCCCTTCACTTACCGCTCCCTCGTCGTTCGGCCTACGGACGCCTCGTTCACCGTACCGAGTGCCTGGCGAGGGACGCCCGGAATTTCAGAAGAGCGGCCCTTTGCCGTAGTAGGCCTTGCAGCCGAGGTTGTATTCGGTGGCGATCTCCAGCACGTTCTTCCCGTCGTCCACCGGCAGCAGCGTGGACGAGTAGTTGGGGCAGAAGTTGTTGTAGATCCCGGTGATCAGGATCGGACCGGGCATCGGGTACCAGTTGCCTTCACCGAGGTCGTCGTTGACCAGCAGGGTCTGCCCGTTACCCGCTTGCGGCTTGCCGAGCGCGTTGGTGTAAATCTGCCCGACCATCACCAGCCGCACCCCGTTCGGACCGCCGGGGAACAGCGTGAGGGTCTGCGCGTGCTGGAAGTAATTGCCGTTAGCGGTGACCACTCGGGTGCCCGGATCGGCCGGATCGCCCCAGTTCGCGCCGTCGGTGGAGATCTTGTAGTAGGGATCGCAGTAGCGGTCGCCGTAGTTGCAGATCTCGTAGCCGAACCAGTACCGCCCGTCGGGCAGCCGGCGGATGATCGGCATGCCGGGGCGCACCCGGTCCGGCGGAATGGCCATGGTCAGCTGCTTGGTACCCCAGTGCACGCCGTCGGTGGAGGCGACCCGGTTGAGCACCTGCGCGTACTGCGGGGCCTGGGTCTCGTCCGCGTAGTGCAGCCAGAGCGTGCCGCCAGCGTCGACGACGAACTCCGGCTCCCAGATGCCGTCGTGATTGTGCGACCGCGCGGCCTCGGCGAGGAAGCTCCACCGGTGCCCGCCGTCGCGGCTGGCCCACACCTTGATCCCGATGCGCCGCTGGGGACCCGCGTCCTGGCGGTAGCTCGCCGCCCAGAGCAGGGTGCCCGCCTTCAGCGTGCCAACGCGCTGGGGCAGTTCGTAGAGCGTGCCGCAGCACTGGCCGGACCTGGCGTCCGGATCGCGGACCTCGCCGATCTTGTGGAAGCTCGCGCCCTCGTCCGTGCTCTCCATGATCGGGGTGAACTTGCCGCTATCATCCTCGCTGGTCAGCGCCGCGATGATGGTTCCACGGCCGAATGCCGAGTGTTCGAGCCGGATCAGCCGCGGGTAGGACCCGTACCCGGGTACCAGCTGCTGTTTGTCGACCACCGCGCTCGCCGGCGTGAGCCCGGCCGCGAGGGCCACCAGCGAGGTGAGGAAAGCGATCACGGGAGTCCAGCGGCGCATGTAGAACCCTCTCTGGCGACAAGTCGCGCGATTACATCACGCACCCGGTCGCCAGCCGCGCGACTTCCGCAGGTCAGGGCAGGGATCCACCCGTTCGTGGGGTTTCCCACCCGGCGGCGCGTAACGACCGGAGGCAGGGTGGCGACGAACCTCCCGAAAGCCCCGCCGGGGCATCTGTAGGGGGAAACCGGAAATGGCCCACGCGGGCATGCGTGCCGCGGCAGTCTGCGCTGCCGTCCTGATCACCAGTTCTTGCGCCGTGTCGGGAACCGGCATCGGCGCGATCGTGCCGGAAGAGCCGGCGTCGGTCGCCCCTCCCCCACGTCCGACCGAGGCGAAAACCGAGACACACCAAGGCAAAGGCAACGGCACGGTCACCCTGGACTGGCCCGGAGAAGTCCCCGGCTACCTGACCTTCGACTGCCCGAAGTGCAATGCGAACGTCATCGTCAACTCCGACGGCACCGACTTCGGCCTGATCAACGCGATCGGCAGCTACCACGGCACGGTGTGGTTCAACGTCGACCGCAACGGCAAGCCGACGCGGACCCTGCACATCTCCGCGAACGCCCCGTGGACCGTGACCGTCGCCGACCACCGCAGCCTGCCGGCCGTCGAAGCCGGCAAACCCCATTCCGGCCACGGCGACGCGGTCCTGGCCATTCCCGCGGGCGTGACCGAGGGCACTTTCACCACGAAGTCGGACGGCCACGAGGCGGTCTGGGTCCAGGCGTACGGGACTCGCGAACTGGCGGTGAACCAGGTCGGCGAGTACGAGGGCACGTTCGAGGTGCCCGGGCCGACGTTCGTGGCGGTGGAGGCTTACAAAGGGGACTGGACCTTCACGGCTTCATGAGCTTCGTCCCGCCGGCCCGAGTCCCGCGAATACCCGCCCGAACGGATACCCGCAGGCCGGAACCCGTGCGTCAGCGGTAATTCGTGAACTGCAGCGCGATCTCGAAATCCTCACCCTTCAGCAGGGCGATGACCTCCTGCAGCTGGTCCTTCTTCTTGCCCGACACCCGCAGCTGGTCGCCCTGGATCTGGGCCTGCACGCCCTTCGGGCCTTCGTCACGGATGAACTTGGCGATCTGCTTGGCCTTGTCCGAGGCGATGCCCTGCAGGATCTTGCCGCCGATCTTGTAGATCTTCCCGGAGATGGCCGGCTCGCCCGCCTCGAAGGCCTTCAGCGAGATGTTCCGCTTGATCAGCTTCTCCTTGAAGACCTCCACCGCGGCCAGCGCCCGCTCCTCGGTCTCCGACTCGATCGCGATGGCCTCCTCGCCTGCCCAGGTGATCCCGGTCCCGGTCCCGCGGAAGTCGAACCGCGTGCCCAGCTCCTTGGCCGCCTGGTTCAGCGCGTTGTCCACCTCCTGTCGGTCGACCTTGCTCACCACGTCGAAAGAGGGATCCGCCACGTGTCCTCACACCTCGTACTCGCTCGTCAGGGGCCACCAGCCTAGCCCCTGACCACCCCGGGGCATCCCGGTTGACCCCCGCAGCCGGGCGTTGGGTATTCTTCTTCCCGGCCGGTCGCCCGGCCTTGGCAGGTTACCCAAGCGGCCAAAGGGATCTGACTGTAAATCAGACGGCTCAGCCTTCGGGGGTTCGAATCCCTCACCTGCCACACCAGCGACATCACCCTCGTGACCAGCAGGAACCGGTCACGGGGGTGGTCTTGTGTTGGGCGGCGGTGTGCGTTATGCGCGGCCGTTTCCGGTTGTCCGGCCCCACAAACGCGCCCGCATTTCGCCCGCGGGTTTCGAGACTCAGAGGCCGCGCCTTCGCGACGCCGTCCCGCGCTTGTCTGCCGTCCTTTCGGAGCTGCTGCCGCGCGAAAATCTCGGCCCGGGTGACGGCTGTCTCTTTCCGTGAACTGGCCACCCCAGAGTGACCGTTCCGCTACGTTGCTTGTGGGCAATTGGCTACGCTTGTACAGCGGTCCACAGATGTGGGCGTCATCGGAGGGGGATGGAATGTCTCAACCTGCACAACAGCCAGGCTGGCTCGACGGGCTCAACTTCAGCGTCGGGGATCGCTTCGGCGGGGGAGGAGCAGCCGGTGCGGCGACGAGCGGGGGCCCGGGATTCGCCCTCAGCCACGACGACGCCATGAGCATGCTCAACCTGGCCAAGGGCGTCCGTGAAGACTTCCGGGACATGCGTATCGATGCGGCGAGGCTGACGCGGGTCACGTCGCCGGCGGACGAGCCGGGCAGCAACGGCTACAACGAACTCCTTGTCAACCGCGGTCAACCGCCGGGTGCATTCGTCGCGGGTGAGGCTCAGGTAAATCAGCTGTATGCCCACGCCGACGAGCTGGTCAAACGCTTGGAGAAGGCGTTGGGGATCATCCAGTCCTCGGACGAGCAAGCCGGAGCCGACGTCAAGAATGCGGCCGCCAGCGGGCAGGGCGAGGGATTCGCATGATGACGCGGCGAACGCTCACCACGCTGCTCAGCACAGCTGCGACCGTATCGGTGATCGCCGGATGCTCCAGCGGATCTGCCGCCGCACCGGCGAGCACCACACCGGCATCGTCATCCGCCGACGCAGCGCTGCCCCATAGCGGTGCCCCAAAGGTCGAGCATCCACTGCCTGCGTCAGCGCTTTCCGGGCAGCCCTGTCAGGAAGCACTGACCTCGGACGAACTCAAGCAGATCCTCGGCATGGCGCCTGCGGGTAAGCCGGACAACATCCCCGGACTCGGCCGCGACTGCAAATGGCATAACAGTGACAGCGGGGCCGTGGTGGGGGTCGGCTACGACGTTGAAACGCATGGCGGACTGAGCATCATCTACCAGAACACGAAACCGCAGGCCAAAGTGTGGCGGGAGCTACCGCCCATCCAGGGGTTTCCCGCCGTCGCCTATATGACGTCCGGTTCCGACACCGGCACACCGGCAGATTTGTGCCTGGTGAGTGTGGGTATCGCAAATGACCTGTCGTTTGATGCGTCGCTGGGCCTCAGCGATGCCAAAAGGGGCAAGGCCGACCCCTGTCAGCTGACGGCGCGGGTGGCGGACATGGTGGTCACGAACCTGCGGCAGAAAGCGGGTTCGTGATGGGGTTCTTCGACTTGGTCGGCGATGGTGTGAAGTGGCTCAACGAGCGATTCAACGACGCGGAGCAGTGGGTCGAGGACGCGTGGCACGGGAACCTCGGTGATCAGGCGGTTCCGGCGCCGGAGCTGGTGCAAAAGGTGCTGGCCGGCCAAGGTGCGCAGAGCTGGCATCAAGGCGCGGAGCAGGCCGGAAAGCTGGCCGGTCGGCAAGACGAGGCCGGGTCTCGGGTGCAGCGGCTGAGTGCGGGGCTGGAATCGGCGTGGACCGGGGGTGGGGCGGATGCCGCACAGGCGCGGATCAAGCAGTTCTTTGAGGCGACCACGGCGGCGGCGCAGACTTACACCGGTAACGGGCAGAATCTCACCGATCTCGCGCATGGGTTCGAGGAGATGAAGAAGGCGCTGCAGCCGATGCCGAATACACCGCCGCACAAGAACTTCTGGGACGAGGCGACGTGGTGGGACACCGACACCGAGGACCAGATCAACCGGTACAACAAGCTGGCGCAGGAAAATCTTGATCGCTACCAAAGTTATGCGCAGCAAGCGCAGACCAGCGGACAGGGACTCAAGGGCGACTATGGGAAGCTGACGAGATTTAACGGCGATATCTCCCTGACGCCGCAAGATTCCCCCGCGTCGCTTTCTTCGCCTGCGTCGGCCGGTGGAATCAATGGGCATTCGGTGCCACGGTCCGATGTTGGGGGCAGTTCGTACGTCGCTGCACCGGCGGCCAATTCTGCAGGGGCGGCGCCGGGAAATCACTACGTCTCTCCGGGGCAGGATGGGAATGGGACGCAGGCGGCGGGGTATGTTCCGCCGTCGTGGTCCGGTTCTCGGCCGGGTGCGCTCCCGTTTTCGTCGATGCCGGGCTTGTCCGTGGGGAACGGCGGTGGTTCGGCATGGGCTCCCGAGTCGGTTGGCGGGGTTGCCGCCGGAGGGTTCGGACCTGGCGGGGTCACTACGGGTGGGTTCGGACCCGGTGGCTCGTCTGGGGTGGGACAAGGGGCGAGCGGCCGCGGACTGAGGGGCGGCTTGAACGGCGGAGCGGGCACCGGCGGTGGCGCAGGCCGCGGAGCCGGAGCAGGCCTCGGTAGCGGCGCGGGCCGAGGCGCGGGCAGTGGAGCCGGTGCAGGCGTCGGCAGTGGTGCGGGCAGTGGAGCCCTAGCGGAAGGCGGCCTGCGAGGTTCAGCCGGGCGTGGGACGGCCGGGGCACGCGGCGCGTCGGGCATGGGCGGGATGGGGATGGGCGGCGGCAAGGGCAAAGGCGAAGAAGACGCCGAGCACCAGCGCAAGTACGGCGTGGACGACGATTCCGCGTTCAGCCTGACCGACGACGACGGCGAACGGCTGCTCGACCCGAGGACGGGGCTGCCACCCACTCCCCCGACCATCGGGGGCTGAACGAGTCCGTGCACATCATCGACAAGCCGGTGCGCATGCCCCGGCCAGTGTTCATCGCGTCCTGCGAGCTGGCGGGACTCGCGGAACCGCCCATCGTCATCGGACCGGATCAGACCTACCGGACGGACCGCGCCGCCATGGCACTGCGGCGAAGCACCATCGACGCCCTCACCCGGCTCGGTCTGGCCGGCGTGGACGGGGCGCTCGATCCGCAGTATCGGGCCACGCTCACAGTTCTCGCCGCGGCGCAGCGAGAGCTGTACGCATGGAGCAACTTCCCGCGAGCAGGCAACGACGGCGCAATCCAGGTCGCCGCGTCGGGCCGTGGCGCGGTCCGACTGATCACAGACCACCGGACGATCCAGCTCGACCCGATTCTGCCGCAAGACCTGACGGTGAGCCTGGTCGACGCGTTGCCGGACTACGCGCCGGCCCGGATCTCCCGCCTGCGGGTGCCTACGGCTTACCTTGACGGCACGAACACCGACCCGCTGTCGGAGTTGTCCGGGCAAGCCGACGTGATGCGGCACCTGATGCGCGCCGAGCGTGCTGCCGTGCACAAGATTTACGCGGCGGTCCGGAACAACGGCAACCGGCGCCGCAGTGTCCCGCTGACGGTGTACGACCTCACCCGGTCCGGGCGGATCCTGGCGACTTGCGGCGAGCAGGACGCCACCATGGGCACGGGCGGCCGCACCGATCTGGTCGGCGCGCTCGACCGCATCCTGAACGGGTTCAAAGAAGACTTCGCTTGACCCTGACCCCGCAGGTGGGCCACATGCTCGTCGGCATGGACGAATACCGAAGCCCTGTGCCGACAAGTTCACTAGCGAGGATGGCTTTTCCACCCACTACGACGGCCTGGCGCCCGGGCTGTCCGGCTGGCTGCGGGACGCGATCTTCGCGAACGCCGAGGCGCACGGGGTCGATCCGGAGACGGCCACCGTGGAGTGTCTCAGCGCCCCCGGGCCATCTCTTCCAGCCGCCGGATGCGGTCCTCGATCGGCGGGTGCGTGGAGAACAGTTTGCTCAGCCCCGCGCCGGGCCGGAACGGGTTCGCGATCATCAGGTGCGACTGCGACACCACGGCCGGCTCCGGGGCGAGCGGCGCGGCGCGGGTGCCGTACTCCAGCTTGCGCAGCGCGGCGGCCAGGGCGAGCGGATCGCCGGTCAGCTCGGCACCGGAGGCGTCCGCCTGATACTCCCGCGAACGGCTGACTGCCATCTTGACCACCCCGGCGGCGACCGGGCCGACCAGTACCAGCAGCAGCGACATGAACGGGTTGCCCTCGCGGTCGTTGCCGCCGAAGAAGAACGCGATGTTCGCCAGCACGCTGACCACGCCGGCCAGCGCCCCGGCAACGCACGAGATCAGGATGTCGTGGTTGTACACGTGGGACAGCTCGTGCCCGAGCACCGCGCGCAGCTCCCTCTCGTCGAGCAGCTCCAGGATGCCGGTGGTGCAGCACACCGCGGCGTGCTGCGGGTTGCGGCCGGTGGCGAACGCGTTGGGCGCCGCGGTCGGGCTGACGTACAGCGCGGGCATCGGCTGCCGCGCCGAGGTGGCCAGCTCACGCACGATCCGGTACATCACAGGCTGCTCGACCTCGGAAACCGGACGCGCATGCATCGCACGCAGCGCCATCTTCTCCGAGCTGAAGTAGGCGAACGCGTTCATGCCCAGCGCCAGCACCAGGCCGATGATCAGCGCGCCGCGGCCGAACAGTCCGCTGATCGCGATGATGATCGCGGACAGCAGGCCGAGCAGCAACGCCGTTTTCAGCCCATTCTGGTGCCGGTGCACGCGACTCGCCTCCGTCCCTCCTGACAGTGATTACTCAACGGAAACAACGCGATCGGGGGATCCGAAGTTCCTTCCCGAGATCCTTCCCCGGGTTAGGGTCGGCGAGCAACCGAACCGACCGGCCACCGGGCAGGGGGATGCGATGCGGGATCCGCGGTTCCCGAGGCGAAGCCTGTTCGCGCTGGTCACGGTGGGTGCCGCGGGGTTGCTCGCGACGCCGGCCGGGGCGACCGGGCAGGTCAGCGTGGTGCAGGTCGGCGGCTCGCCATCCGCCTTGGCGGTGAATCCGGTCACCGGGCTGGTGTACGCCGCGGACCCGGTGTCCGGTTCGGTCACCGTGCTCGATCCGAACGCCGGGCAAGTGGTCGACGTGCTGGTCACCGGCGGTGCGCCGAGCGATCTGGCGGTGGATGCGAACGTCAACCGGATCTACGTCGCCAATCCGCCCGCCGGCACGGTGCTGGTGTTCGACGGGGTGACCCACCGTGCGCTGAGCGTGATCGGGGCCGGTGCCGGGGCATCGTCGGTGGCGGTGGACGTGAGCGCCCAGGTGGTTTACGCGGTCAGCAACAGCACCGGCGGCTTCGCGGTCCTCGACACGGTCAGCCTGACCCAGGCCGCCCTGCTGCCCGCCCCGAAACCCGCACTGGCCGGGATCGCGGTCGATCCGGGCAGGCGCCGGGCCTACTGCACCAGCCCCGGCACGGACTCGGTGGAGATCTGCGACCTGGACGCCGGGAAGTTCACCGGCAGCGTCCCGGTCGGCGCCTCCCCCACCGGGATCGCCGTGCACGAGCGCACCGGCCGGGTATTCGTCGCGAACTCCGCGATCCATCACATGTCCATCGTCGACGGGGTGACCCGCACCCAGACCAAGACGGTGCTGCTGCGCAGCGAAGCCTCCGCGGTCACCGTGCATCAGGACTCCGGCACCGTGTACACCAATGGCGGACAGAATGGACTGTCGCGAGTGGACGGGCAGAACGAGGTGCTCAACGGCGAGCTGAGCCTCGGCGTGAATCCCGGTGACGTGGCCGTCGATCAGCGCGGCCGCACGGTGTACGTGACCGATCCGCTGCACGGAACGGTCACCGTCGTGCGCGGTTTCTGATCGGGCGGCTGGGGTTACTCCAGGTATACCGTCGAGTACATGAAACTTGGACTGCAGATCCCCGATTTCACCTGGAGCGGCGGAGCAACCAGTCTCGGCACGGATCTCGCGGCGGTCGCGCGGACCGCCGACGAGGCCGGGTTCGAGTACCTGGCCGTGATGGACCATTTCTTCCAGATCGGCGGCGTCGGCCCGGCCGACAACGACATGCTTGAGGCGTACACGACGCTCGGCTACCTCGCCGCGCACACCGAACGCGCGAAGCTGCTCACCGTGATCACCGGTGTGCTCTACCGGCATCCCGGCCTGCTCGCCAAGGCCATCACCACGCTCGACGTGCTTTCCGGCGGGCGCGCGATCCTCGGCATCGGCGCGGGCTGGAACGAGCAGGAATGCCGCGGCCTCGGCTTCCCGTTCCCGCCCATGAAGGAGCGGTTCGAGCTGCTGGAGGAGAACCTCCAGTACGTGCTGCAGATGTGGGGCGAGGGCGACGGGCCGTTCACCAGCAAGCACTTCGACGCGGAGCGGCTGCTGAACGTGCCGCAGGCCCTGCAGCGCCCGCGCCCGCCGATCATGGTCGGCGGTGGCGGGGAGACCAAGACGCTGCGTTTCGTCGCGAAATACGGCGACGCCTGCAACATCTTCAACACCCCTGAACTCGAACACAAGCTGAATGTGCTCAAGCAGCATTGTGAGAACGAGGGCCGCGACTACAACGAGATCACCAAGACCGCCTACCACCGGCTGGACATCGGCCCGTCCGGCGAAAAGACCGCCGAACTGTGCCGGGAACTCGAACGCCTGCACGGACTCGGCGTGGACGCCGCGATCGGCTCGATTCCCGGGGTTCCGGACCTGCGCCTGATCGAGAAGTTCGGTACGGACGTCATCCCGGTGGCCGCGCGGCTGTGATCGACACGCCGGGTGGTGGCTTTCCACCACCCGGCACATTCCGGTGGCCGCTCACGGTAACAAAACCCGGCGGTGGCAACGACATCCTGGAAGACCGCTCGGCCCATCCAGGGAGAAAACGCATGTCTGCCACCGGCTCGTCGGCCCCTTCCCGCCCCATTCTGCGCACCGGCGAACGCGTCCGCGTGCGTACTGCCGAGGAGATTCTCGCGACACTGGACGAAAACGGCACCCTCGACGGGCTTCCGCTGATGCCGGAAACGCTGGCCTTCGCCGGCCGGGAACTACCGGTACACCTGAGTGCGCACAAAACCTGCGACACCATCAACCACCGCGGCACCACCCGCCGGATGGACCGGGCGGTACACCTGACCGGAGCACGCTGCGACGGTAGCGCGCACGGTGGCTGCCAGGCCGGGTGCCAGCTGTTCTTCAAGGAGGAATGGCTGGAACGCCTCGACGGCACGCCGATCCGCGACGGTGTCCCGGCGACCGGCACGATCCCGTTGCCGCTCACCGTGATCGAGTCCGGCACAACCGCCGCACCGGAACCGGACGACGAAACGGACGCCGAACCGCGGTACCGCTGCCAGGCGACCGAGCTCGTCCGCGCCACATCCTATCTTCCGGTACACGACTGGCGACAGTACGTGGACGACGTGCGCACCGGGAACGTCTCGTTCGCGGCCACGGTGCGGAGCCTGTTCCTCTCGGTGTTCAACAACTATCAGAAGCTCTCCCGCAAGCTGCCCGCCCGGCTGCGCATCCGGGACGGCGCGTTCTACCCGTTCTACCGGGGCACCGGTGCGGCCAAGCAGCCGCCCGCCGGGCTGGATCTGCAACCGGGTGAGCTGGTCGAGGTCCGGGACAAGGCCGAGATCATGGCCGCGCTGGGGCCGAACAACCGCAACCGCGGCCTGTGGTTCGACGCGGAGATGCTGCCCTACGCCGGGCGGCGCGGCCGGGTGCTCGGGAAGGTCGAGAAGATCGTCGACGAGTCCAGCGGCCGGATGCTGAAGCTGCGCGACTGCGTGGTGGTCGACCAGATCACCTGCGCCGGGCAGTTCAACCGTTATTGCCCGCGCTCGGATTACATCTACTGGCGGGAAGCGTGGCTGCGGCGGGTGCAGGACTGAGGCTCAGGCCGAGGCGGCTGCGGCGGCGGGCGCACCAGGCGGCGCCCGCCCACCCGATCAGCACGAGCAGGGCCATCACCGCGCGGAACCGGTTGACGTGGTGCGGGTCGTAGAGCACGCCTTCCAGGTAGGTCTCGACGAACCCGCGGTCGTAGGGAATCAGCCCGCCGGCCTCCCGGGCCCAGTTCTCCGCGGTGGTGACCGGGCAGGCCAGCGGCCAGACGGAGCTGGCCACGCCCCACAGGACGAGCGGAATGTGCGCGTATAACGCGCGGGGCCATCTCCACGCGACGAAACCCCCGAAGGAGAGAAATCCGAGAATCGCGAAGTGGAGCACCAGCAACGTCCAGGCGAGCAACTGGGCGAAGAGCAACTTATTCCCCCGATCCGGGCTGCGGAGCGGGCCGCAGGAGCTTGCCAGTGGTGAGCAGCCGCGCAGCGGCCAGGCCTTCGCGGAAGAGGTCCGGGAAGAACATTCGCAGGAAGATCAGGTACCCGGCGAGCACGACGCCCATTCCGGCGATCAGCGTGACCACCGCGGGCACATCGTGCTGGCGCAGCACGATGTGCACCACCCAGGCGGCGGCCACGGCGGGCATCGTCGAGATGAACGCGGGCAGCACCGCGTGCACCCAGGACCCCAGCCGGAAACCGGCGACCCGGCCGATCGCACGGACCAGGAACGGCGTCAGCAGGACGGTCGCGATCGTGTAGGCCGTCGCGACACCGGTGACCCCCCATGGCAGCCCGAGGAAGAACGCCGGGACCACGAACGTCAGCGGCACCCACGCCCAGCGGAACGACACGTCGGCACGGCCGAGCCCCATGAACACCGAGCCGCCCGGGGTAGTCAGCGACTGCAGGATCCCGGTGACCGCGAGTGCCTGCACCACCGGCGCGGACGGCAGCCATTGCGCTCCGAACACCGTCTCCACGAAGTCGTCGGCCAGCACCGCGATGCCCGCCATCGAGGGGAGCACGACGAGCCCGATCACCCGGGTGATCCGCAGGAACACCGAACGCACCCGGTCCGGATCTTCCTGCACCCTGGCGAACACCGGGAACGCGACGCGGTTGGCCACGTTGCCCAGCAGGCTCACCGGGATCAGCATGATCCGGTACGGCACGGTGTAGTACGACAGGGCGGTCTGCCCGAGGAACCGGCTCACCACGACGTTGTCGATGTTGCGCGTGCTGTATCCGATCAGCTGCGCGCCCACCAGCGGCAGGCCGAAGGTCCGCAGATACCGCAGCGCCTCCCGGTCGACCACGATCCGCGGCAGGCCCGCCGCGGCGAACCAGAGGACCAGCACGATCAGGTCGGTGCCCACCTGCTGCACGACCAGCGCCCAGTACCGCATCCCCAGTTCGGCCGCGACCAGCCCGAGCACCCCGCCCGCCAGCGTGCCACCGATCTCGGTGATCGCCATCGCCCGGAATCTCAGGCCGCGCTGCAGTTTCGCGGCCGCCACATTGGACACTCCCTTGAGGACCGGGCTGGCGGCCAGCGCGATCAGCACCGGGCCGAGGTCGGGTACCTCCAGGAAGGCGGCGATCTGATCGGAGAACAGCACGGTCACGCCGGCCATCGCGAGTCCGATCGCGGCGAGCGTCCAGAACGTGACGCCCTCGTCCTGCGGGCGCAGCTCCGGTTTCTGCACGATGCTGGAGGACAGCCCGGCTTCGAGCAGGACCGCGGTCAGCGAGATGTAGACCGTGGCCGCAGCGGCCACACCGAAATCGGTAGGGCCGAGCAGGCGGGCCAGCACCACGGCGAAACCCAGCCGGCCGAACTGCCGCACGATCATCGCCGCGACGGTCCACCGGGTGCCGTTCGCCGCGGCCGAGGCCGTCGAGCGGGGCGGAGCTGCTTGGGTCGTCACCGCGTGCCTCGCACCGCGAGCTTCGCGTACTCGTATCCGCCTCGGGCCAGCGTCCGCAGGATCCGCGCCCAATTGGTCCGCAGCCAGCCGCGCAGCTGCAGCAGGCAGCGCGCCTTGTCCTTAGTGGACAGTGGCGCACGCAGCACCGCGAGCGCGTACTGCTTGCCGATGTTGAGCACCGGGAACGGGATCCGGCCCCGCCACGCCGGATCCAGGATCAGGTACCGCGAGCGCGCGGTGGGTGCCTGCCGCATGATCCGGCCCGGGTGTTCGCGATGCAGGAACAGCTCCTCGTCGATCAGCCGGATCGGGCCGCGCAGCGCCAGTTCCACGATCTCCAGCCGGTCCGCCGAGTCGAACGACGCGTGCAGCGAGGTCTGCGCGAGCAGATCGCGGTTCACCACGCCGAACCAGGCAAAACACATGTGGTCCTGCTCGGTCAGATCACGGAAACGCAGGGCGACGTCATCGTGGCCGGCACGCAGGTGCTCGTCCCACCGGTGCGTGCGAGCGCCGTCGACGTCGATGTCCACCGCGACGGTGTGCGCGCAGGATGCCTCCGGATGCGCACGCAGCTCCGCCAGGCAGCGGCTGAAGTAGGTGGGCAGGTACACGTTGTCCCCGTGCACCCACGCGAAGTAGTCGCCGTCGGTGTGATGGAAGCCGTAGTTGTGGTTGCGCGCGGCACCGAGGTTGCGCTCGTGACGCACGTAGGAGATGCGCTCGTCCAGCGCGCAGTACTCCTTCGCGATCACCTCCGTCCGGTCGGTGGAGGCGTTGTCGCAGATCAGCAACCGCCAATCGGGGAAATCTTGCGCGCGGATGCTGTCCAGCGCCTCCGCGAGGAAACGGTCACCGTTGTAGATCGGCATCGCCAGCGACAGCGTTGGCCGCGATCTGCCCGGCTCGTCCGTTCCATTGCTCATCCCCACGCCACCTTCCGCCATACGGTCCATCAGCGGAATCGGAAATATCCGGAAGGCGTTACGACTTGGTGCCCGGCATCGATGTAGTGAGGACAGCATCGTTATCCGGGGAGTGGGCGGCGTGCACGTGACCGAGGTACCCAAGCCCGCACTGACCGGTCCTGACCGGATCACCGGACTCGACGGGGTACGCGGGCTCGCCGCGTTCTTCGTGGTGGTACATCACTGCAGGCTGTTCTCGTTCCCCGGCTTTCCCGCGGATACCGGGCCGCTGTGGCTTTCTCCGCTGCTGTACGGGCATCTCGCCGTTGTCGTGTTCATCGTGCTGTCCGGCTACTCGCTTGCCCTCGGCCCCGCGGGCCGGGAGTGGAGCCTCGGCCGGATCCGCACCTTTCTGCGTCGCCGGGCGTGGCGGATCATTCCGGCCTACTGGGCCGCGCTGATATTCAGTTTCCTTGTCGCCCGGTTGTTGGTGACCGAGACACCAGGCGTGGTGCCGACCGGGAAATCCCTGCTGACATACGGGTTCCTGGTGCAGGACGTGGTGTCCGCGCCGAGCCCGAACAGCGCGTTCTGGTCCATCGCCGTGGAAGCCCAGCTGTATCTGCTGTTCCCGCTCTTGCTGCTGCTGCGGCGAAACATCGGCGCGGTCGCGCTCGTTGTGTGCGTGCTCACGGGTGTGGTGCTGATCGAGGCGCTGTCCGGGCAGGTGCCGGTGTTCATGTCACTGTTGCACCTGACTCCCGAGTTCGCGGTGCTTTTCACCCTGGGCGCGGTGACCGCGGGAATCCGGCGGGACAGCCGGATACCCTGGCCATGGCTCGCGCTCGCCGGCGGCGCGGCGCTCGTAATCCTGATCGCCGTGCTCGGCCCAGTCCGGGCGATCGGCAATTACTTCTGGCTCGATCTGCTCGCCGCGTTCCCGGTCGCGGCCCTGCTCGCCGGCCTGGCGCAGGGGCGGCCGTCGTGGCTGATCAGGGTACTCGACAGTGCGCCGCTGCGGTTCCTCGGAAAGTGTTCCTACAGCCTCTATCTGGTGCATGTGCCGATCGTGGCGGTGGTCAGCCACCTGCTGGTTCGCGCGTGGCTGCCGGCCGGCACCCCGGCATTCCTGCTCACCGCGGTGCTGGCCGTGCCGCTGGCGGTGTTGTTCGCGCGTGGCTTCGCGGCGGTGTTCGAGCTGCCGTTCCAGCGGCATCGATCGGCGGCGGCGCTGCTCGCCGCGATCCGGTCGAAGCGGCATGCTCAGCCTGGCAACGGAACCGGTGCCCCGCCTTCGTAGACATTGCCCGACACCGTGCGCACATCGAAGTCCGTGGGGTAGATCGCGCCGTACCGCGCGTCCTGGCGGAAGGTGTTGCCGGTGAACGTCACATCCTGCAGACGGGCGCCTTCGTTGCCACCGACGCTGTAGAACGTGTATCCGCCACCGCCAAGGGTGTTGCCGGTGACCACGACGGGTCCGGCATTCGGGTTCTCGCCACCGATGTCCGGAGACAGGAACACCGCGGAGTTGGCGCCTTCCCCCGTCCCGATGTCGATGCGGTTGTTCTTCACCACCACGTCGCCCACGTCCTCGGTGAGCTGCACCCCGTCGGAATGCGCGCCCTGCGAGGGCTTGAAATCGTGGATCCAGGAATCGGTGATCGAGGTGCGCGGCCCGAGTTTCGCGCCGTCGTTGGTCATTCCCGAGATTTCCACCCGGACCGCGGACCAGTTGCCGTAGGAGATCCCGGCATCGGTGTAATCGCCGGTGATCACGGTGTCCTCGATGCGCACGGACCCCGCGCCGTTGGTCCGGATGGCCCACGGAGTGCTGCCGTCGCCGGTGAAGCGGCTGTTCCGCACCACCACCCCGGGCGCGGTGACGGTGAGCATGCCGCGCAGGTTCAGCCCGGAAAGGACGGCGCCGGGCCGATCCTCGGTCATGGACCCGGCGGGCTGCTCCGCCGCAGGTGGGTCGTCCTCCCGGACGACCACCACCACGACCGCGGCGACGGCCACCACGGCCGCCGTCACCAACCATCTCCCCGTACGCACGGATCCGACGATACGGTCCGGCGCCACCCGTGGGGAGGGTCCCGGCAAAGTTGGCCGGGGACCCGTGGCCACCAGGGAAAGCCGTGGCTGCCAGACCGGTCTCGGGTCCGTGAAGGGACCCCTGACGGACTCAGAGTCCGTGAAGGGACCCTTCACGGACCTCCACTACGGCATCTTCAGCGTGCTGCCATCGGCATAAGTGTTGCCGGACACCGTCTTCGCGACGAATTCGCTCGGATACACCGGGCCGAAAATCGCGTTCTTGAGGAACTTGTTGTTCGTCACCGACACATCCTGCAACGTGGCGCCGTCCCGGCCGTTCACGCTGTAGAACGTGTAGCCGCCACCGCCGAGGGTGTTGCCGTCGACCACGATCGGGCCGGCGGACGGGTTCTGCGGACCGATGTCCGGGGAGAGGAAGATCGCCGCGTTGACTCCCGTCAGCTTGCCGATGTCGATCTTGTTGTTCTTCATCACCACGTCGCCGACGTCCTCGACCACCTGCAGCCCGTCGGCATGCGCGCCGCCGGCCGGGGTGAAGTCGTGGATCCAGGAATCGGTGATGGACACGTGGTTGCCGACCTTGGCGCCGTCGTTGCTCATCCCGGAGATGTCGATCCGGGTGGCGCTCCAGTTGTGGTAGCTGATCGCGGCGTCCTGGTAATCACCGGTGAACGTGGCGTCCTCGATGCGCACGGAACCGTTTCCGGTGGTGCGTACCGCCCAATCCTGGCCGGTACCGGTGAATTTGCTGCGCTTGATCGTCACGCCGGGGGCCGTGACGGTGATCGTGCCGCGCACGTCGAGCGCGTCGAGGACCTGGCCGGACTGATCGGCGGTCAGGTTCTGCACGCTCTTGAGAGCGGTGCCGGCGGGCACGCCGTATCCGCCGGGAGTATCGGAACGCTCGGGTGGCGGCGCCGCGACCGTCGCAGTCGCCGGGGGTGCGCTGGACGTGGCGGGCGGGCGGGTCGGGGACGAGGACGGGGAAGGGGCGGGGGAAGCAGTGGCGGGGGTTTTCGCGGGGTCGGTGCACAGGCCGCGATGCTGCGACGGCCGGTGCCAGGCGGCGTCCGCCACGGCGACCTGCGCGGCCGGGTGGCGGGGCGCACTGCCGAGCTGAAGCACGACGAACGCGGCAGTCAGCACGACAGCCATCGCTCCCGCGGAGACAAGGATGCGGCGCACGAGCGCCTCACCTCCAAGTTCGAACGGACCGAAATGCTATCGAGATAGTTTCGTAATGGACCACGGAAGACTATGCACAATCGCGTCCCCGCTGGCAAGGAAACATCTCCGGAATCATCCGAAGAAGCGGCGCACAGAATGCAGAAATTGATCTTTTCACCTCCAGGTGAGACGATCTTCCCGGCGGTTTTCGGTAAAATGATCACCGGATTTTGATCAACCTGTGTCCCCGGCCGCCTTCCGCGGCCGCGGTGGCCTTCCCTAGGCTGGCCCGGTGGACGTGGTGATCCCTGCGCACAACGAGGAATCCGTGGTCGGGCAGGCGATTCGCCGGTGGTCGGCGGGGCCGCGCCGAGTGCGGTGCGTGGTCGTGGCCAACGGTTGCGCCGACCGCACCGCACAGGCCGCGCGCGCGGCCATCGGCCCCGGCGACGTGGTGCTGGAAACCAGCACGCCGGGCAAAGCGAACGCGCTGAATCTCGGTGACGAGAGCTGCACCACGTTCCCGCGTGCGTACGTGGATGCGGACGTGGCGATCGACGCCGCCGGTCTGCTGCGGCTCGGCGAAGCACTGACCGAATCGGGCGCGCTACTCGCCGCGCCGAGCCTGCGCTTGCGCACCGGCGAAGCGTCGTGGCTCGTGCGCCGTTACCTCTCGGCCTGGCAGCAGCTGCCCGGTGTTCGCGACAGCAGCGCAGGCCGCGGCGTCTACGTGCTCTCCGCGGCCGGACACGCGCGCGTCTTTCCACTGCCGGAGAGTCTCATCGCCGACGACGGTTACGTGGCACGCCGGATCGGCGCGGAAGAGCGAATCATCCTGCCCGAAGTGGAAGTGGCGGTGACCCCGGTCCGCACGATCCGCGCCATGATCCGCCGGCGGATCCGGGTCGGGGCGGGCAATCGTCAGCTGGCCGCGATGGGTCTGCCACCCGCCACGGGCGCCGCCGGGCCGGGCGCCGTGGCCAAGCTGGTCCGCACGGGAGCCGTCCGGCCGCTGGACGCGGCCGTGTTCGTCGCGGTGAGCCTGATCGTCCGCGCTCTCGATCTGGTTCGCCGGGTCCGCGGCCAGAGCGTTTCCTGGGGTACCGACCGAGGCTCCGTCAAGTAGCAGCCCATCGCCGCCGGTCCGCGAGGCGGCGAAGCCAGCCCGCGGGCAGCCGCTCGGCCTCCGGGACGTCCCGCACCGAGACCCGCCACAGCGCCGCCGCGCACCCGATCAGCAGATGGGTCGTGATGAACATGATCGCGAAACCGAAGGCGTCGAAGGTGAACGCGGCCACCGCGGCCGCCGCGATCGAACCGGCCAGCGCCTGTCCCATCCCGCGGGCATCCGGATCGGGGGCGCTGCGGCGCACCCGCCGCGCCAGGGAATAGCCGGTCGCGAACAGGGCGAGCCCGACCGCCAGCCCCACCACCCCCACGGTGACCAGCTCGTACAGATACTCGTTGTCCAGTACCCGATACAGCTTCGGCACATAGGTGCCCGGCCCGATGCCGAAGAACGGATGATGCTGCCAGATACCGAAGACCGCGGCGTAGTCGTCCGTGCGCCCCTCGATGCTCGGATCGGTCCCCGCGTTGGTGAACAGGCCCTTGATGCTGGTGAGCAGGCCGGGCGCGGCCGCCTGGACCCCGATCAGGCCGACCACCGCGAACGGCAGCAGGTTCAGCAGGGTGCGCAACCGCAGCGAACCCAGGTAGATCAGCAACGCGACGGCGGTGGCCAGGATCGCCGAACGCCCGATCGACAACGGGATCCCGCCCGCGATCATCACCACGATCAGCCATCTCGCCGGGCGGTGCCGCCTCGCGGTGACGGCCAGGTGCAGAGCCAGCGGCAGCGCCATGCTCAGCACCACCCCGTACTCGATGGGGTGGGTGGCCAGCCCGGCCACCCGATTGAACCCGTCGCGGCTCTGCACGAAGTCCGCGGTCGACGCGTGCACGGTCAGGCCGGGCAGCCGGATCAGCTTGGCCAGATCGATCACGCTGAAGAACTGCAGTGCCGCGACGAACGCGAGGACCGCGGCCCCCATCGTCACCCGGCTCAGCACCAGGCGAACCGAGCGGATGTCGCGCAGGGTGTCCGCCGTGAACAGCAGCACGCCGATCGCGCCCAGCTCGCCGAGCAGGCCCGCGTTCGCACCCGAGGCTTCCAGCGGGCTCAGCCCGCGGATCTGCCCGGCGGCGTAACTGGCCAGCTGGCTCACCACCGCGAACATGACCACGACCCGCAGCGGCTGGAACTGGCGGTCGGTCCCGAGATCGGGTGCGCACCGCAGGCAGAACCACACCAGCAGCAACGCGGTGGCGAACAGTCCGCTCGGCACCCCGGCCTGGCCGAGCGGGCCGATCACCAGGTTGGCCGGCAACAGGAAAGTCGCCGACAGCAGCAGGGTGAGCCCGGTGACCTCGTCCTTCGGGGAGAACATGTAGCCGACCAGCAACGCGGTGATCGCGAGGACGAGGAAGGCCAGATCCGGGACGAAGACCTGCGCGCACACGGCGAGCACACCGCCGCCCAGCAGCAGAACACTCAGCCACGGGTGCCGGTCGATGCTCCGCTCGATCGGGATGAACTCACCGAGCCCGAGGCGCGTACGCAGCCCAGGCCGTTGCAGAAGGCTCACCGCGGACGTTCGCCCTTACCCGGCGAGCCCACCCGGACCGCGTCGCCGTCGGTGCGGTTGCTGCGCACCGGGCGCAGCTGACGGGTGGGCTGATCAGCCCACGACGCCTCGGTGCGATCCGGCTGCTCGGCTGCCTTCTGGTCTTCCACCTTCTTCTCGGGCGAGTCCGCATCCGTCTCCTCGGCCGCCTCGGCCGCGCGGAGCTGCCTGCGGCGGATCAGGTAGTCGACGTACACCGACAGCCCGAGCGCGAGCACGACCCCGATGGCCAGCGCGGCGATCAGCACCTTCGACCGGCTGCCGGTGGACACGGCCGCTTCCTTCGGCTGCAACGCGTCGTCCACGGTCACCCGGAACTGGCCGGGGATCTGCTTGGCGTCCTGCAGCGTCTGCATCCGGCGCTCGAGTTCCTTCCACAGCAGCGAGTAGGTGCTCAGCGTGGCCTGCTGGCTCTTCGCCGTGATGGTGATCAGCAGCAACGGCCGTCCACTGTCCACATTGACCACGTAGTCCGCGCTGCCGCCGCCGCGCCCGACCACGTCCCGCACGTCCGGCGAATCGGCGATGGAGCCCATCACCGACGCGGCGGTGCGCGTGTCGTAATACGGGTTTCCCGCCAGCCGCGCGGTCGCGGCCTCGTCCTGGGCGTACGGGATGTTCACCACCAGCACGCCGCTGATCGAGTAGCTCGGGGCGACCTGGCCCGCGGCCACGAACCCGAGCACTCCGGTCACCAGCAGCGCGGCTACGAGGACGTACCACCGCCGCAGCGCGATCCGGAAAATCCCGAAAAGGTCCATTGACCGTCCTTCCGCAACCCGCGAGGATGGATCTGCCCGCCCCGCCTCGTTGTGTCAATCGATGAAAGCAGCCCGAACGTGACAGGAGAAGGGTCACTGTCTGGTGTCGCAGGCCCCCAAATGGGATTCGCGTGCGCATGGGACGACCCGCCGCAGCCGACCTGGTCGCATACTCCGTGGCAGTTGCGGGCCGCGTTGCGCGAGCAGACCACGGTCACCGACCTCGGGCTGGACTGGCCCCGGCCCGCGCGGCTGGCGCTGAAAGCGCTTGCGGCGCGGCGGCACGAGGGACGCTGGGTGAGCGGCTGGAAACACCATCGGCTCACTCAGGCGCTGGTCCAGCAGCGGTTGCGCCGGGCGGAAACGCCCGCGGGCTGCGACGTTGTCCTGCAGATCGGTGATCTCGCCCGGTTACGCGGACCGTATCTGGTCTATCAGGACCTGAGTTTCGACTTATTGCGCGAAGAGCGGCAGCTGCGGCATTTCCCCCATCTGTCCGCCACCCGGATCGAGCAACTGGCCGAACGCCAGCGGGAGATCTATGCCGGGGCGGCCGGAGTGCTCGCGATGAGCGAGTGGCTGGCCGGGCATCTGGTCCGGGTGACCGGGCTGCCCGCGGACAAAGTGCACGTGGTCAACCCCGGCTGCAATGTGCTGCCCGCGGGCGAGCCCCAGGCGCGCCCGGCCGGCGGGCGGCAGCGGCTGTTGTTCGTGGGCAAGGATTTCACCACGAAAGCCGGGCCCCAGGTTGTGGCCGCGTGGGAAATTCTCCGCCGGGACGGGCATGCCGAACTCGAACTCACCATCGCCGGTCCGGCGCAGTGGCCGATGCCCGGCCCGATCCCCCACGGCGTGCGCTTCCTCGGCCGGATCCCGCTCGATCAGGTGCGGGAGCTGTACGCGACGCACGATTTGTTCGTGCTGCCCAGCCACTTCGAGGGTTACGGGATCGCTTTCACCGAGGCGCTGGCCCACGGCCTGCCGTGCGTCGGTCGTGACCGGTGCGCGATGCCGGAGATCATCCGGCCCGGCGAGAACGGCGGGCTGGTCACCTCCGAGGACCCCGCCGAGCTGGCTTCGCTGATCGCCGAGCTGCTCGCGGACGAAGAGCTGCGGGAGCGCACGGTTCGCCAGGCACCGGCGGTGATCGAGCATGCCGGCTGGTCGCGGGCGGCCACGGAAGTCCTGACCGTGGCCGCGAAACTCAGCTGAAGAGTCAGCGCCGGAACCAGGCCCACCGTTCAGCGGTGCCTCCGGCCGCGAGCGCATCGGCCAGGGAGACGCCCCGCAATCCGCGTTCGGCGATGCCCTCCAGCACCGCTGCGGTCAGCTCGCCCCGGTCGAAGGTCGGCGCGATCCCGGAGGGCTGCTCCGGATCACCGGCGTAGCCGTCGTGGGCAAGCAGAATCGACCCTCGCACGAGTCTTTCCATCGCGCGGGCGGCCAGATCCCGCACCGGTTCGTCGAGCCAGTCCCACGCGGTCGGCCCCCACATCACGGGTTCCAGGCCGGTGCGCCGGATGGCTCGCCAGGTCGAGGGGGTCTGCGCGCCGAACGGCGGCCGGAACCAGCGAACCGGCGCGCCGAGCGTGTCTTCGAGCTGCCGTCGTGCCCCGGACACCCGGGCGACGACTTCGCGGGAGCGGAACCGCGTCAACCGGCAGTGATCGAAGCCGTGCAGGGCGATCTCGTGCCCCTCGGCCACGGTCTCGGCGAGCAGCCGCGGAAAACGCGCGACACGTTCGGTCAGTACGAAAAACGTCGCGGTCGTGGCGTGCTCCGCCAACGTCGACAGGACTCGTTCCGTGCCCACCGGGTCCGGGCCGTCGTCGAAGGTCAGCACGACGTGGGGCTGCGTGGTGCGCACCGCGCGAACCGAACCGATCGCGCCGGTACCGGAGCGCACTGCTGCCTTGAGCACCTTCTTCACGCGCTCACCGGCTCCCGGGTTCCCGGCCATCCTGAAGCCCATTCTTCCCGTCGTCGCCATACGACTGTCCACCGTGGACGGCGGCGCAGGATCCGCTCCGCCACCGCCCGTAGCCCGACTCCCAGCCGCAAAGCGAACAGCCCGTAGCCCCGCCACGGCCCGAGATGCCGCTGGATCACCCCGGCCCGCCCGGCCAGTACGAGGACGTCCCGGCCGGAGACGTCTCCGCCGGAGGACGCGCCGACGTCGTGCACCACCTCGGCCGCGGGCGTGATCGAAGGGCGGCAGCCGAGCTGCCGCGCCCGAAGGCACAGGTCCTGGTCCTCGCCGTAGATCCGGAATCCCTCGTACAGCCCGCCGAGCCGGTCCCACAGATCCCGGCTCAGCAGCAGCAACCCACCGGACACGACGTCCACATTCCGCACTGAATCGCGCGCCCAGCCGCCGAGCGCTTCCGGATCGAACAGCCGCGATCCTCTGGCCAGCGCGGAAAGCCCCAGCGCAGAACAGGTGAGGCTCCACGGCGTGATCCGGCCGAAGCAGCTGCGTGGCTCCAGCTTCCCGGCGACGTCCAGCGTGCGTCCGCCGACGATGCCGTGCGCCGGATTTGAACGCAGGTGCGCGAGCAGCGCGTCGATCGCACCCGGTTTCGGCTCGGCGTCGGGGTTCAGCAGCAACAGGTACCGCCCGGAGGCGCGCTCGGCCGCCCGGTTCACCGCGTACGCGAATCCGGTGTTCCGGCCCAGCCGCGCCACGGTGCCCGGACCCGCCACGCGGTCCACGACCTCTGCTGCCCCGTCGGTGGAACCGTTATCGCTCACCAGAATCTCGAATGGCACGGCAGGCGCCGCCGGGCCGGTCAACGCACTCAGCGTCCGTTCGGCATGTGCGGCGGCGTTGTAGGTGACCATCAACACCGACAGCTCCGGCGCGCTCATGTGCGCCCCGCCAAGACGTCGTTCACGCTGATCCACCGGCCGCCGTGGGCCTCGATCTCCGGCCAGGTCCGCCGTACCTCGTCAAGCAGCTGTGGCAGGAGCAGCACCATATCGGCAGGCTGCCCGGCGGCCAGGTAACTCGGCGGGATGACCGGAATCCGCGTGCCCGGGATCCGCCGGCCCTGCTTGTCCGGCGAAGCGTCGGCGACTGCGGGCAGCAGCTCGACGTCGACCCCGGCGTGGCAGAGCAACGGCACCGAACGGGACGCGGCGCCGTAACCGATGACTCGCCGTGGCCGATCCTCGAGCCAGCGACGCAGCGCCGCCGCGTCGGCGTCGGCCCGATCCTGCAACGCGCGGAGTGCGTCGCGATCGGTGACGCCGGCCGCGACTTCTTCTGCGCACGCCGCCTCGGTTTCCTTGTCCGGTTGCGGATCATGCGTGGCCAGCACCACCGCCGTGCCACCGGCCAGCGGGTACGACCACGCACGGTGGATCCCGAGTCCGTGCCGACGCAATGCCTGGTCCAGCGCGGGCAGCGACCAGTACGCATAGTGCCCGTGCCGCAGCTCGTCCCACTGCCCGTGCTTCAGCACACTGCCGAGGCTGAACAGTTGCAGCATCAGCAGGCCACCGGGAGCAAGCTGCTCGGCACGGCGCCGCAGTGCTTCCTCCTGATCCGGTTCGTGCAGCAGGCCATAGACGTCCAGGACCAGATCAGCGCGTTCCGACGCACGCATCAGGCCGCGCGCGAGCACCTTCGGGAGCCAGGCACTGCCATGCGGGCTACCGAATTCCACGGCCGTCTGCCCCGCCCGCATCCAGCCTTCCGCGGACAGCCTCGACAACACCTTCGCGGCCTGGTTCCGCATCGCCTCCGGTTCCACTCCGCGCACCGTCTCCGGCAGCCCGGGATCCTCGGCGAGCTGGGCGAGCCCGCATCCCGCGCACCACCACATCCGCAGACCGAAGACCGGATCCGGCCCGGGATCCCCGGGCTCGGCGAACTGCTCACACCCCGGCTGCTCGCCGAGATCCAGCACCACTTCGCCGGTCGTGCCACGGCAATGCCGGCACTGGAACGGCTCGGCCGCGGGGCCGGGCAGCGGTCGTACCGCCGGACTGGTCACGACCTCAGCCGACCCCGACCGGGCGCAGCGCGGCGTTGACACTGCCGTTGTCGCCGCGCTGGCGCAGCCAGGCCAGCCGGGTGAACCGCCGGTCGAACGCCTCCTGCGTGAGCCCGTGCTCGCGGTAGGCGGTGACCAGCTCGCGGGCACCGGCGGGCACCGACCACTGGCAGTCGAAACCGGGCAGGGCGGCCCGGATCCGGGAGAAGTCCACGCGGTAGGAACGCGGGTCGTTGCCCGCTTCCCCGGTGATCAGCAGCTCCGCACCGGGCACGGCCGTCACGACCGCTTCCGCCACTTCCGAAACCCGCAGGTTGTTCTGCTCGGTCCCGACGTTGAACGCCCGCGCGTGCACAGCCTCTCGCGGCGCGTCCAGCATTCCGGCGAACGCGGCGGCGATGTCCGCGGCGTGTACCAGCGGCCGCCACGGCGTGCCGTCCGAGAGCACTCGCACCACACCGGTGAGGACCGCGTGACCGACGAGGTTGTTCACCACGATGTCCGCACGCAGCCGCGGAGAGAACCCGAACGCCGTGGCGTTGCGGAGGAAAACCGGGGAGAAGTCGCCGTCCGCGAGTTCGACGAGATCGTCTTCCACCCGCACCTTCGACTCCGCGTACGGCGTGACCGGGCGCAGCGGCGCGTCCTCGTTCACGAGGTTCTCCCCACCCGCGCCGTACACCGAGCAGGTCGACGCGTAGAGGAACCTGCCGACCCCGGCCTCCTTCGCGAGCCGCGCCAGCCGCGTCGACGCGTGGTGGTTGATCTCGTAAGTGATGTCCGGCTCCAGCGAGCCGAGCGGGTCGTTCGACAACGCGGCCAAGTGGATCACCGCGTCGAACCCGGCGAGCTGATCCACGGTCACATCACGCAGATCGGCGGCGATGGTGGGCGGATCGTCCGGTTGCGTGCCGAGCACGCAATCGGCGAACAGCCCCGAATCGAGGCCGGTCACCTGATGCCCGGCCGCAGTGAGTACCGGGGCCATCACGGTGCCGAGATAGCCCTGGTGTCCGGTGAGCAGAACCCGCATCGATCAGTCTCCCGCGAGGTCGAGGGTGAGTTTGCCGGTATGGAAGGCTTCCGCGTACCGCGCCTGGCATTCGATACCGCGCAGGCGGGCGAGCCCGAGGAAAGCCTCCCGGTCGTACCAGGGCCGGTGCCGCTGGGACGGGTAGTGCTCGTGCAGCAGCGTGACCTTCAGCTCCGCGTTCTCCGGCGAAAGCCGTTGGTAGACCGAAGGTTTCCCAAGGTCGCCGTCCCACTTGACGATCTCGTAGCCCAGCGACGGCGGACCGCGGAACACCGTGGGGATCAGCTTCGCCAGCGCTCGGTGGTCCTGGTGCGCGTCCTCGGCCTGGGGGCCGATCACGAGATCCGGCTCGATCCGCGTGCGCAGCGCCTCCACCGCTTCCTTGGCCTCTTCCCACTGTGCCGGGAATCGCCCGTCGCGCAGCTTCAGCACGGTGACCGAAAGCCGTGCGCCAGGACAGAACGCCGCCAGCGCGGCCCGTTCCTCGTCCTCGCGTTCGGTTCCTCCGCCGGAGAGCACGAGCGCCTCGATCTCGATACCGGGACGCGACCGGCAGATCGTGAGCAACGTACCGCCCGCGCCGATCGCGAGATCGTCGCAGTGCGCGCCGAGGATCGCGAGCTTGGCCAGGCCGGCGGGCCGGAAGCCGGTCATCCGGCGACTACCCGGTCGTTTTCCCAAAGCGCCCAAGGCTTTTCGTCCCGCGCGTACGCCTCGTTCAACGCCGCGCGCTCCTTGATGGTGTCCGTCGGGCGCCAGTAGCCACGGTGTGGGTAGGCCAGCAGGCGGCCGCGTTTGGCCAGCTCCGCACAGCCGTCGGCGACCAGATCGCCGTTCTCCGGGATGTGGTCGAACACCTCCTGCCGCAGGGCGAAATACCCGCCGTTGGCCCACAACGGCATCTCGCTCACCGGCGTGATGCCCGAAACCAGCCCGCCCGCCCCGACTTCGACGCAGTGGAACGTCGCGGGCGGCGGCACGATCATCATCGACGCGCCCGCGTCCGCCGCGGCGAACCGATCGATCAGGTCCGGCAGCGGCGCGTCGGTGAGCACGTCCGCGTAGTTGGCCAGAAAGATCTCCTCGCCTTCGAGGCAGTGCCGCACCCGGCGCAGCCGTTCCCCGATCGGCGAGTTGATCCCGGTGTGCACGAAGGTGATCCGCCAGTCCGAGATGTCGGTGGACAGCAGGTCCAGATCACCGCCCTGCAACACGAAGTCGTTCGACTCGCTCTCCTCGTAGTCGAGGAAGAACTTCTTGATGTGCTGCGCCCCGTAGCCGAGGCACAACACGAAATCACGGTGCCCGAAGTGGGCGTAATACCGCATCACGTGCCAGAGCAACGGCCGCGGACCGACCAGCTGCATCGGCTTCGGCACGTCACCGGGGCCGCTCTGCATCCGGGTGCCGTAACCACCGCAGAAGAGCACTACCTTCATCGCGAAACCTCCGTCCGCGCCGGGTCGACGACCTCCAGCCGCGGAATCGGGAACACCAGCCGGCCTCCCCATTCCGCCACGTAGGCCAGCTGCTCGGTCAGCTCCGCCCGCAGGTTCCACGGCAGCACCAGCACGTAGTCCGGCCGGTCCTCGGCGATCCGCTCCGGCGCCAGGATCGGGATCCGGGTGCCCGGGGTGTACCGGCCGTGCTTGTACGGGTTGCGATCCACCGTGTAGGCCAGCAGATCCGGCCGGATGCCGCAGTGGTTCAGCAGAGTGTTGCCCTTGCCCGGCGCGCCGTACCCGACAACGGTGCGGCCCTCTTCCGCCGCCTGGACGAGGAAGCCGAGCAGCTCCCGGCGCACGGTGGCGATCCGGCGGCCGAACTCGGCGTAGCCGGACTGTTCGTGCAGCCCTGCGGCCTTCTCCCGGGCCAGCACGTCCAGCATCCGCGTGCTCGGCTCCCCGGCGACCGCGACCGGTCTTGCCCACAGCCGGATCGAACCGCCGTGTGTGGGCAGCAGCTCCACATCGACCACGGCCAGGCCGCCGGTCGCGAGTGCCCGCTGCGCGGAAGCGACGGTGTAGTACTGGAAATGCTCGTGGTAGATCGTGTCGTACTGGGTCAGCTCGATGAGCGTGAGCAGGTGCTGCACCTCGATCGAGACCCACCCGTCGTCCGCGACGAGGCCGCGCAGCCCGCGAGTGAAACCGAGCACATCGGGTATGTGCGCGTAGACATTGTTGGCCACCACCAGATCCGCCGGCCCGTGTGCTTTCCGCACCCTTTCGGCGGTCGCTTCGTCCAGGAACGCGGTCAGCGTCGGCACTCCACGCTCGCGGGCGGCACGCCCGACGTTCCCCGACGGCTCGATGCCCAGGCAGCCGATCCCCTGCCGCACCACGTGTTGCAGCAGGTAGCCGTCGTTGCTGGCGACCTCCACGACAAAGGAATCGCCACCGAGTCCCAGCCGCTGCACCGCGCCGGACACGAACCGTTCCGCGTGCTCGACCCACGAGGAGGAATAGGACGAGAAATAGGCGTACTCGGTGAAAGTCTCTTCCGGGGTGATCAGCGGCGGCAGCTGCGAGAGCCAGCATTCCGTGCACACGCGCAGGTGCAGCGGGTAGGTCTGCTCGGGCTCGTCGCGCTGCGCGGCGGTCAGGAACCGCTCGCACGGCGGGGTCGCGCCGAGGTCGGCCACGTCTGCGAGGCGCTCGGAGCCGCACAGTCGGCAGGTCAGCATGGGGTGCCCACTTCCGGAGGTGGCCTGGTTTCGTCCGGTATTCGCTCCACGCGGGGGTGTTCGTTACAGCCCGGCCCCGGAATTCCCGTGGTATTTCCGGAAAATCGGCGACGAGAACCGGGCCGGTCAGGTTTCCCGCACACCACTTGACGCAGCGGCTTGCGCCGGCAGGCCGCACTTTGCGGATTCGGGTAACGGAGCCGGGCGAACCAGCGAACTAAGAGCGTCGACCGTCTGCAAGAGAGGCCGTCATGCCGCGTCCCCACGCGCTCATCATCGTTCAGAACCTACCGGTACCGCTCGATCGCCGGGTGTGGCTGGAATGCCGCGCGCTGACCGGAGCCGGCTACGAGGTTTCGGTGATCTGCCCACGTGGCGAAGGAGATCCCGGTTACGAAGTACTTGACGGAGTGCATCTGTACAAGTATTCGCCGCCCCCGCCCGCGGGCGGGCTGCTCGGCTACGCGCTGGAGTTCGCCCTGTCCTGGCTGCACACCGCGAGACTGAGCCGGAAAGTGTGGCGGCGCAAGCCTTTCGCCGTAATGCAGGCCTGCAACCCGCCGGACACCTACTGGGCACTGGCCCGGCTGTGGCGGCGGCGCGGGGTCAAGTTCGTCTTCGACCACCACGACCTCAACCCCGAGGTGTTCCGGTCCCGCTTCGGCGAACCGGAAGGCCGGGGCTCCCGCCTGCAGCTGGCCGGTCTCTACTGGCTGGAACGGATGACCTTCCGCACCGCGGACCACGTCATTTCCACCAACACCTCCTATCAGCGCATCGCGATCGAACGCGGCGGCGTACCGGAGAAGAACACCAGCGTGGTGCGCTCCGGCCCGGACACCACGGTGATGAAGCCAGGCCGGCCCGTCCCCGAGCTGCGCCGCGGGCGGCAGCATCTGGTCGTGTGGCTCGGCATCATGGGTCCGCAGGACGGGGTGGACGTGGTGCTCGACGTCGCCCGCCGCACGGTATTCGACCACGGCCGTGAAGACGTGCAATTCGCCGTGCTCGGATTCGGCGACTGCCTGGCCGAGCTGCGCCGCCAATGCACCGAATTGGGCATGGACAAGTACGTGGATCTGCCCGGCCGGGTCGGCCCGGCGCAGATCTCGGAGTACTTCTCCACGGCGTCGGCCGGGCTGTCCCCGGACCCGCTGAACCCGCTCAACGACGTGTCGACGATGAACAAGACGATGGAGTACCTCGCCTACGGCCTGCCGGTGGTCGGCTACCGGCTCACCGAGAACGCGATCTCCGCCGGCGACTGCGCGGTGTTCGTGGAGCCCGGTGACGCCGCGGGCTGCACCGCCGAACTCGTCGCACTGCTCGACGACCCGCAGCGCCGGGAGGACCTCGGCAAACGCGGCCGGCGCCGGGCCGAACTCGAACTGGACTGGGCACCGCAGGCGCGCACCTACGTCGGGGTCTACGACCGGCTGCTGCGCCAAGCCCGTGCTGCCGAAGGGAATTGAGCAATGTTCGTCCGCAGAATCGCCGTGATCGGCACCGGCTACGTCGGCCTCACCACCGGCGCCTGCCTCGCCTCGCTCGGGCACCACGTGGTGTGCGCCGACGTCGACCCGGACAAGGTCGCCCGGCTCACCCGCGGTGAGGTCGGCATCCTGGAACCGCGGCTCGCGGAACTGGTCGCCGAGGGCGTGGCCGCCGGACGGCTGAGCTTCGTACTCGGCGCGAGACAGGCGGTCGAGCCGGACGCCGAGATCGTGTTCCTCTGCGTGCCGACCCCGATGGGCGTCGGCGGCGTCGCGGACCTCGGCTCGATCCAGGCCGTGTTGTCCGAGATCACCGACGTGCTGGCCCCGGATTCGGTACTGGTCAACAAATCGACCGTGCCGGTGGGCACCGCCGAACGCACCCGTGAGCTGCTCGGCCGCGACGACGTCGCCGTGGTGAGCAATCCCGAATTCCTGCGTGAGGGGTCCGCGGTCGAGGATTTCCTGAAGCCGGACCGCATCGTGGTCGGCAGTGCGTCGCAGGACGCGGCCGAGCGGGTCGCCGCGCTGTACTCCCGGCTCGGCGCGCCGACCGTGCTCACCGACGCCGCGAGCGCGGAGCTGGTGAAGTACTCCGCGAACTGCTTCCTGGCGATGAAGCTGTCCTACGTCAACGCGATGGCCGAACTCTGCGAACGGCTCGGCGCGGACATCGCCGACGTCACCGAGGGCATGGGCTACGACCGGCGGATCGGTCAGTCCTTCCTCACCCCCGGCCCCGGCTGGGGTGGTTCGTGCCTGCCGAAGGACACCCGCGCGATGCTGCAGATCGCCGATTCCGCGGACTTCGAATTCCGGCTGCTGCGCGCCGCGATCGACACCAACGAGCGGCAGCGGCAGCGGATCGTGGACAAGGTCCGGCTCGCGGTCACCGGACGGCGTTCCGGCACGCTCGCGCACACCCGGCTAGGCCTGCTCGGCCTCACCTTCAAGGCGAACACCGGTGATCTGCGTGATTCGCCCGCGCTGGCGGTGGCCGCGATGCTGCGCCAGGACGGGGCCGAACTCGTCGCCTACGATCCGGCGGTCCCGGCGGACACCGTGCACCCGGGCCTGGAGCCGATCAGCGTGGCCGCGGACCCGGAGCTGGCCGCGAAGGACGTGGACGCACTCGTGGTACTCACCGAATGGCCGCAGTTCCGCACGCTCGACTGGGCGAAGCTGGCCGGGCTGACCCGGCAGCCGGTGGTGGTCGACACGCGGAACCTTCTCGACCCGGATGTGCTCGCCAGGGCCGGTTTCCGCAGTACCGGTCTCGGCAGGCGGTGAGGGCAGACGGCACCGATTCCGGCGGCCCCCGCGTCCGTCGGAATCGGTGCCGCCCGCGGGGCGGAGCCGGATTGCTGCCGTGGTCCTTCGCGCTGGCTCAGGACCTTGGCCGATGATCTCTGTCCGGCCCGGTGTTCGTGGGTTACCGCCAGCAGCGGAATGCGGCCCGGGTGACCGCACCCGCGGCCCAGCGGGCATTCAGATCCGAGCGGACCTCGACGCGCGAGTGCAGCCAGCTCCCGGGACGGGACCGGCCGCCCGCGTACACCTTGGTCGCCCCCGCGGCACGCAGGTGGCGCACCACTCGCCGGTCGTAAGGCCCTGGTGGCAGCGAGTACCGCCGCACCGGCTTCCCGCTCAACTCGGCCAGCAGGCGAGGAGCGGCGTCCAGCTCGCGACGGACCGTGAACGCGCGGTCGAGATGACGCCAGTCGTGCCGGTCCCAGCCGTGCGAGCCGACATGCATGCCCGCGTCCACGAGCCGGCGCAGGTCCGCGCTGTTGACGTACCCGCGCTCACCGACCCGGCCGGCCAGCGGGAAGAACTCCGCACGCAGGTTCCGTTCGACGAGCCGGGGCAGCGCGATCTCGACGTCGGACACGTTGCCGTCGTCGAAGGTCAGCCGGGCGCCACTGGTGGCGACTACGTCGAGCAGATCGTCGAACTGCTCGACGGTCAGCCAGCGCTCGTCCTCACCTGGATCGAGCGCACGCTGTGGCCGCCCGATGCCGTGCACTGCGAACGTGATCATCCCTACCCCTCCGCTTGCCAACGCGATTAATCATGACATCCGATTAATCGCATTGGCAAGCGGAGAGGTGACCGGTGGTACCCGAGCCGTTACTTACGGATCTCCAACGTGCAGCACTTCGGGCCGCCGCCGGCCTTCCGCAGCTCGGAAATGTCCAGGTAGACGGGCTCGTAGCCGCGCCGGACCAGCTGCTCCCCCAGCCCCGTGGCCCGTGCTTCCACCGGGAGCACCACGTTGCGGCCGTCGGACACGCCGTTGAGGCCGAAGCACTCCGCATCCGCCGCGGTGGCGAGCACCGCGTCCGGGAATAGTCGGCGTAGCACCCGCTGCGAACCCGGCGAGAACGCCGCCGGGTAGTACGCGATCTGCGCGACGGCCGAGTCGGTGGCCTCGGCCAGCACGAACAGCGCGGTGTCCAGGTGGTAGTACCGCGCGTCGACCAGCCGCAGGGAAACGACCGGCACGCCGAGCACCTCCTGCGCCTCCGCGTGCGCGGCCGGGTCGGTGCGGAATCCGGTGCCGGCCAGCAGCACCCGGCCGGTCCACACGAGATCCCCCTCGGCCTCGTTGACCTTCTCCGGCATGGTCAGATCGCGATAACCGTGCTCGGTGAACCAGCGCCGGAAGTGCTCGGCCTCCGCGGTCCGCTGCGGTGCCCGGAACCGCGCGCCCAGCACCCGCCCGTCCACGACCGTGCCCGAGTTCGCCGCGAACACCATGTCCGGCAGGCCGGGCTGGGGTTCGATCTCCTCGACGGCGTGCCCGAGACGGCGATAGGTGTCCCGCAGCCGGGTCCACTGCGCGAGGGCGACCTTCGCGCTGACCGGCTGGGTGGGGTCCATCCACGGGTTGATCGAGTAGTTCACCGCGAAGTACCGCGGTGGGCACATCAGGTATTGGCGGGGAGTGGGCACCCGCGGTACGGCCGGTCCCTGCATAAGACCAGGGTAAGTTCGGGCCGATATCGCAATCAATCACTGTTCGCTGCGCACACACCTGCTAAACATTGCGTGTGAACACCATCGACCAGCGAATCGTTTCCTGCCTGCTGGCCAATGCGCGGTCCAGCTACGCGGAGATCGGCAAAGTGGTCGGTTTGTCCGCCCCTGCCGTGAAAAGACGGGTTGACCGGCTGCTGGAGACCGGGGTGCTGCGCGGGTTCACCGCGGTTGTCGACCCCGAGGCACTCGGCTGGGGTACCGAGGCGTTCGTGGAGGTGCACTGCCAGGGCAACGTGGCCCCCGGCCGGATCCGCGCCCGGCTCGAACCGCTGCCCGAGGTCGTCGCCGCCTACACGGTGTCCGGCGCGGCGGACGCGATCGTGCACCTGCGGGCGGCCGACATCCACCACCTGGAAACGGCGCTGGAACGGCTGCGCGGCCTGGAGATCGTCGACCGGACGGTGTCCACCGTCGTCCTGTCGCGGCTCCTGGAACGACCACCGACCCCGTCGTGAGTGGGATGCTCGGCGAATGACCGACCGCATCCTCAGCGAGCACGACCACGGCGTCGCACTGCTCACCATCGACGCCCCGGACAGCCGCAACGCGCTCACCCTCGACCTGTCCGCGGAGCTGGCAGCCGCCGTCGCCGGCGCCGAGGCCGACGAAGACGTGCACGCCGTGATCGTGACCGGGACTCCGCCGGCGTTCTGCGCGGGCGCCGACCTGAGCGCACTCGGCGAGGCGGACGCGGACGGGCTCCGCTCCGTGTACGCCGGGTTCCTCGCGGTCGCCGGGTGCAGCCTGCCCACGATCGCCGCAGTCGGCGGCGCGGCAGTCGGGGCCGGGCTGAATCTCGCGCTCGCCGCGGACGTCCGGCTCGCCGGTCCACGCGCCAAGTTCCTCGCCCGGTTCCTGGAACTGGGACTGCACCCCGGCGGCGGGATGACCTGGATGATCCACCGTCTGCTCGGCCCTCAGCAGGCCGCCGCGATGACCTTGTTCGGTGAAGTCCTCGACGCCCACACCGCCGTCCGCGCCGGGCTCGCGCTGCGGGTGGTCGAGGGCGGTCACGACGCGCTGATCAGCGCCGCACGTGGGCTGGCCGCGCCGGCCGTCGCCGCTCCGCGCGAGGTGCTGGTGTCCACGAAGCGGACGATGCGGCTGACCAGCGGCCTCACCGAACACCCGGCCGCGGTCGACGCGGAGCTGCGACCGCAGCTGGAATCGCTGGCAGCACCGGCGTTCGCGGAACGGCTGGCCGCGATGAAGGCCCGGATCAGCGCCCGCTGACCGGCCTCGCGCACAATGTTCACCTGGTGAGAAAACTGGAGTTCGAGCGAGCTACGAGTGCAGGCTGCACCATTGGTGGGAGACGGGTGTCACTCGGGAGGGCGAGGTCTGCACCTCTACCATCGGATTGAGCTGCGCCGGGGTGGCCCGCCGTCGCGACCGGGCCGGACCGAGCCGGTCCGGGTACCCCACACTTCGGTCACCGGGAGCAGGTCGGCGAGTAACCTCGGAGGCAGGCCCGCAGCCGCTGCCGACGGCGGCGGACGGGCGTTCACCCTCGGGGCCGGCCCGGGGCCGCAGTACGTCGGGAGAGAGGGATTCCCTGACCCATGAGCACGACGAACGGCCACGCGACCGGCGACGGTTCCGCTGCGCTGACCGCCACCCGGACCACCGAGGTGAACAAGCTGGACCGGGTGGTCATCCGGTTCGCGGGTGACTCCGGCGACGGGATGCAGCTGACCGGCGACCGGTTCACCTCCGAGGCGGCCGCCTTCGGCAACGACCTGTCCACGATGCCGAACTTCCCGGCCGAGATCCGCGCGCCACAGGGCACCATTCCGGGGGTCTCCTCGTTCCAGGTGCACTTCGCCGACTACGACATCCTCACCCCCGGCGACCGGCCGGACGTGCTCGTCGCGATGAACCCCGCCGCGCTCAAGGCGAATCTGGCCGACGTCCCCCGCGGCGGCACGATCATCCTCAACACCGACGAGTTCACCAAGCGCAACCTGGTCAAGGTCGGTTACGCCGAGGACCCGACCGCCGACGAGACGCTCTCGGGCTTCCAGCTGCACCGGGTCGCCATGTCGACGCTGACCCAGGGCGCGCTCGCGGGCACCGGGCTGGGCAAGAAGGACGCCGAGCGCTGCAAGAACATGTTCGCGCTCGGGCTGCTGTCCTGGATGTATCACCGGCCGACCGAGGGCACCGAACGCTTCCTGCGGGAGAAGTTCGCCAAGAAGCCGGACATCGCCGAGGCCAACATCCTGGCCTTCCGCGCGGGCTGGAACTACGGCGAGACCACCGAGTCGTTCGTGACCACCTTCGAGGTGGCGCCGGCGAAACTGGCCAGGGGCACCTACCGGCAGATCACCGGCAACACCGCGCTGGCCTACGGGCTCGTGGCCGCCGGGCAGCAGTCCGGCCTGCAGATCCTGCTCGGCACCTACCCGATCACGCCAGCCTCGGACATCCTGCACGAGCTGTCCAAGCACAAGAACTTCGGCATCCTCACCTTCCAGGCCGAGGACGAGATCGCCGGGGTCGGTGCCGCGCTCGGCGCCTCCTACGGCGGGGCCCTCGGGGTCACCTCCACCTCCGGGCCGGGTGTGGCGCTCAAGTCCGAGGCGATCGGCCTCGGCGTGATGATCGAACTGCCGCTGGTGGTCGTCGACGTGCAGCGCGGCGGTCCGTCCACCGGTCTGCCGACCAAGACCGAGCAGGCCGACCTGCTGCAGGCGATGTTCGGCCGCAACGGCGAGTCCCCCGTACCGGTGATCGCGCCGTGCTCGCCCGCGGACTGCTTCGACGCCGCGCTGGAGGCCACCCGGATCGCGCTGAAGTACCGCACGCCGGTGCTGCTGCTCTCCGACGGCGCGATCGCCAACGGCTCCGAGCCGTGGCTGGTGCCGGACGTCGCGGACCTGCCCGACCTGCGGGTCGAGTTCGCCACCGAGCCGAACGCGCCGGATTCCTCCGGGGAGTTCTGGCCTTACCTGCGTGATCCGGAGACGCTGGCGCGGGAGTGGGCGGTGCCGGGCACCGCCGGGCTGCAGCACCGCATCGGCGGGCTGGAAAAGCAGGACGGCAAGGGCAGCATCTCCTACGACCCGGACAACCACGACAAGATGGTGCGGCTGCGCCAGGCCAAGGTCGACGGGGTGGACGTGCCGGACCTGGTGGTCGACGACCCCTCCGGCGAGGCCCGCGTGCTGGCGCTCGGCTGGGGCTCGTCCTACGGCCCGATCGGCGCCGCCTGCCGCCGGGTGCGGAAGATGGGCATGCCGATCGCGCAGGCGCACCTGCGCCACCTCAACCCGCTGCCGAAGAACCTCGGCGAGGTGCTGCGCGGCTACGGCAAGGTCGTGCTGCCGGAAATGAACCTCGGCCAGCTCGCGCTGCTGCTGCGCGCGGAGTACCTGGTGGACGTGCACTCCTACACCAAGGTGGCGGGCCTGCCGTTCAAGGCCGAGGAACTGCAGAACGTGTTCGCCGACCTCATCACCGACCTCGTCCCGGAGGGTGTTCAGTGACCACGATCGACCTCGGCCTCCCCCAGCTCGGCGGGCTGGACCTGGTGCCGACGACCGAGGAAGCGCAGAAGGCCAAGGATTACAAGTCCGACCAGGAAGTCCGCTGGTGTCCCGGCTGCGGCGACTACGTGGTGCTCAACGCGGTGCAGTCGTTCCTGCCCACCCTCGGGCTCAAGCGCGAGAACATCGTGTTCATCTCCGGGATCGGCTGTTCCTCGCGATTCCCGTACTACCTCAACACCTACGGCATGCACTCGATCCACGGCCGGGCGCCGTCGATCGCGACCGGGCTGGCCACCACCCGCCCGGATCTGTCGGTGTGGGTGGTCACCGGGGACGGGGACGCGCTGTCCATCGGCGGCAACCACCTGATCCACGCCTTGCGGCGCAACGTGAACATCAAGATCCTGCTGTTCAACAACCGGATCTACGGGCTGACCAAGGGCCAGTACTCGCCGACCTCGGAGCCGGGCAAGGTCACCAAGTCGACCCCGATGGGTTCGGTGGACACCCCGTTCAACCCGCTCTCCCTCGCCATCGGCGCGGAGGCCTCGTTCGTCGGCCGGGCGCTGGACTCCGACCGCAAGGGCCTCACCGAGGTGCTCGAAGCCGCGGCGCGGCACCGCGGTTCGGCGCTGGTGGAGATCTACCAGAACTGCCCGATCTTCAACGACGGCGCGTTCGATGTCCTCAAGGACAAGGACGAGGCGGCGCAGCGGCTGATCCCGTTGCGCGCGGGTGAGCCGATCCGCTTCGGCAGCGAAGGCGAGTACGGCATACGCCGCGGCGACTGGGGCGGCCTCGACGTCGGCAAGGTCGCCGAGATCGGCGAGGAGAACCTGGTCGTGCACGATCCGGCCATCGCCGACACCACCTACGCGTTCGCGCTGTCCCGGCTCGGTGACCAGCACCTGAACCACGTGCCCACCGGCATCCTGCGCCAGGTCGAACGGCCCACCTACGACGACGGCGCCCGCGCCCAGGTCGAACAGGCGCGCGAGGCCCGGCAGCCGGATCTGCAGGCACTGTTGCGGGGCAGGGACACCTGGACCGTCGCCTGAGCCGTTCCCGCACCACTGTGGCCGCCATCCCCCGGGGTGGCGGCCACCGTCGTAAGTGGACAGTCACTTACGGACACTGCTGCGAGGGGCGAAACCCCGCACGCTCGGCATCCGCGGCGGTGCGGAACGACGCCGGCGGTGCCGTGAAGGGTCCCTTCACGGCCGCTGGGTCCAGGGTGTCGGCAAAGTTGGTCGCGGACCCGTGATCAGCAGAGAGAGCCGTGGCTGCCCGACCGGTTTCGGGTCCGTGAGGGTGCCCCTGACGGACTCAGAGTCCGTGAAGGGACCCTTCACAGCCCTCCGCAGCTGCGCAGGGCCCTCCACACCGACTTTGCCGACGCCCTGGCCGCTGGGTCCGTGAAGGGAGCCTTCACAGCCTTCTGAGAAAGCAGGCAGACGCGCGCGAGAGACCCTTGTGGACGGTCAGTGCAGCGGGCGGAACCCGACGCGCTCGGCATCCGCGGCGGTGCGGAACCATACTTCCGCCACCATCTTCGGGAACTGCGCCGACTCGTCCGTGCAGTAGCGCAACGCGGTGACGCTCGCCTTCACCGAGAATCCGTCCGCCGGACGACCACCCCCGGGCCGCGGCATCGCCGAACCCGGACCGAACGGCCCCGGCGGAACCGCATCCACCGCACCACGGTGGGCAGGAGACGGCTCCGGCGGAGCGGCCTGCTGGACCTGATTCGGCCGCACGGCCGGCTCGAAAAGGGATCCGCTGTGCGCCCCGGTCAGCTCCGGGTCACGCCGCTCGACCGGCCGCATCGACGGCTGGATCGGCCGCGGCGCGTCGAACCCGCCCCGCGGTGACTCGCGGCGCCGCCGCTTGGGCAGCCCCGGGGCACCGTCGTCCACGGGTTCCGGCTCGGGTTCGCCGCGGCCCCCCTCGGCGGGCCGGAGATGATCGGTCGGGACGGACTCCTCAAGGTGCCCCACCGGAGCCGGCTCCTCGAACGGCGAGCGTTCCGCCGCCGCACCGCCGCCGAACCAATCCGGCTCCGGCGCCGGGTCCGCGGGCCGGGCGGCAGGCTGGAACAACGAGACCGGCTCATCCGGCTCCACCCCGGCCGACGACGGCTGATGCTCCACAACGGACGGTTCCGGCTCGGGCGCCCGGTGGTAGCCACTACCGGACTCTTCTTCCGGGACCAGGTATTCGGCGGCATGGTAGTCAGACTGATCGCGCGAGTCCGTTGTGGACTCTTCGTGCACCGGCGCGTCCCCGTTCGCCACCGGCTCATCCGAAGAGAACCCGGAGAACCCATTGCCCGCAACAACATCGGAATCCACAGTGGACTCTTCCGGGGCGATCTCGGCGAATCCGGGTTCCACAGTGGCCTGTTCGGCCGCGAGATAGTCCGGGTCCACCCCGGACTGCTCGGCCGGAACACGGTCCGCCGCTGAGGTCAGATAGTCCGGCTCAGCGAGATAGCCGGGCTCCTCCGGCTCCACTATGGACCCGCCGGCGAATCCTGCGTCCACAGTGCCCGGCTCCGACCGCGCGTGGCCGGGTTCGGCAGCGATCGCCCCGTCCAGCGCGGCGAAGCCCGCCACAGTGGTCTGCTCGGCGGCGCGGTAATCCGCCAAGCCGAGCAGGCCGGTCTCCTCGGCGTCCGCACGAGCGAAGGCCTCGTCGACCTCGTCGTCGGTCACCGGCTCGGGAGCCGTGCGGTACTCCGCCTCGTACTCCGCCTCCGGTTCGAACCCACGGCCGACGGGCTGGTGAAGCAGCTCGGTGGGCGCGGCCTCGTCCGGGCGCCAGGCAGGGGTCTCCGCAGGGGCCGGGGGCAGCACGGCGGTACCGGTGGCCCCGGCGTTCACCGGAGTGCGTGCGGCGTCCGCGTGCGCCTTGACCAGCTGGTCCTCCAGGTCCCGCACCCGTCTGCGCACCGGCCGGAGCAGTACCAGCCAGGAAACGAGCACACCGACGAAGAAGGCCAGCAGGCTCCACAGCCACACCTGCCCGAAAATGGACATTTTGCGCCCCTTTTAAAACGTTCGCGCGACCAGGTAGTCGGCGACCGACTCGCAAGCGTCACGCGCGGCGGAAGCGGGCAGCGCGGCGAGCTCGGCACGTGCTCGGGAAGCGTAGTCGGAAAGAGTGACGCGCGCGCGTTCGAGTCCGCTGGAGCGGCGCAGCAACCCGAGCGCCTCCCCGACGAGCGCGTCCTCCACGATCGGCCCGGCCAGCAGCTCGCGCAGCCGCGGATCGCACTCCGGATCGGCCAGCGCGTACAGCATCGGCAGCGTGCGCACGCCTTCCCGCAGGTCGGTGCCCTGCGCCTTGCCCAGCTCCACCGAGGGCGAGGCGATGTCGATGACGTCGTCGGAGATCTGGAACGCGGTGCCGACGATGTCGCCGAACCGGCGCAGCGCCTCCACCTGCTCCTCGTCCGCGCCGGACATCATCCCGCCGAAGCGTCCGGCGGTGGCGATCAGCGACCCGGTCTTCTGCGCGATCACGGTCAGGTAGTGCTCGACCGGATCGACCCCAGGGCCCGGCCCGACGGTTTCCCGCATCTGCCCGGTGACCAGCTCACCGAAGGTCTCCGCGATGATCCGCGCGGCGTCCGTGCCGAGATCGGCGACCAGTCGCGAGGCGTGCGCGAAGAGGAAGTCACCGGTGAGGATCGCGACGGTGTTGTCCCAACGGGCGTTCACGCTCTCCGCGCCGCGGCGCATGGTCGCCTCGTCCATCACGTCGTCGTGGTAGAGCGTCGCGAGGTGCACCAGCTCGACCGCGGCGGCCGCGATGACCACCTGCTCCCCCTGCTTCGGGCCGAACTGCGCGGACAGCAGCGCGAACAGCGGACGAAAACGTTTGCCCCCCGCCTCGACCAGGTGCAATGCGGCCTCGTGCACGGCCGGGACGTCGCTGCGGACGACCTCCCGCAGCAGACGCTCGACCTCGCTCAGGCCGCTCGCCACGGACCGGAGCAGCTGCTCGTCCTCGATCGGCAGCCCGACGGTTACGCGGAGGTCCTCCACAGCGCCATCCCGGGCCGCCCCCGGAGGTGGTGAAGACACAGACACGTCGGCTCCGCTCTCTCAGTGACTCGTTCGTCCGCCCCTCGGGTTTACGACTCCAGGGTAGTGGTTGCCCGAAGCGCCCCGTTTACCCGCTGTCCAGGGGAAACGGTGACGAAGATGACAGCGGGTAAAACCCCTTCCCGGCCGCCGCGGCCGGGTTCACCGGATCCCCCGAACAGGTTGCCGCACCCTCCCGGACGAGTGATCAACGCCGTCTCGCGCAACGGGCGAATCGGGGTCGCGGATAGTCACGGAGAGGAACCGCTCTTTCGACCAAGGAGGACGACGCACATGCCGAACACGACGATCAGGCGAGCCGGGCTGGCCGGGGTGCTGGTGGCGGCAGGCGGGCTGCTCGCCGGACCGGGCACGGCACAGGCTGCGCCGCTTTCCGGCGCGTCGGCTGCCGGCCTCGCCGGGGTGGCCGATGCCGGCAGCGCGGCGTTCACCAAGGGCACCAGCACCATCATCATCTCGCCGGTCGCACCGTGCTCGGTCGACGGGCCGGAGACCGAGGCGTCCGGCGCGGCTATGTCCTCGGGCGTCGCCTTCGGCGGCGGGAAGTCCTCCTGCACCACCAAGATCACCGATCCGGCCACCAGCCGCACGGAGACCACGTCCACCACGACCGGAAAGAACTTCGAGCTGTCCGCACTCGTCAGCGCGCGCGGACCGCGGGTGAAGCTGGGCTCCTACACCGTCACCTGCACGGGTATGCAGCGCCAGACGAGTGCGAATTGGACCTACAGCGGGCTTTCCGGGATCACCGGCCTGCCTTCGCCGATCCCCGTGAACTACGCGAAACCGCTCACCAGGCCCGACGGCACCGTGCTGGCCACCGCGGTCTTCAACGCACAGACCACCCCCGGCAACGGCAGCATCGGCCTCACCATGCTGCGCATCGACTTCGCGCCTGCGTCCGGGATCTCCGGCTCCGTCTCCGTCGGCCGCACGGCCTGCTCCCCGACCCCCTGAAAGCTGTGAAGGGACCCTTCACGGACGCTGAGTCCGTGAAGGGTCCCTTCACAGCTTTGGCGGTGCTGCGTGGCCGCGCGTCAGGAGGCGAATCCGCCCGATCCGGCCCAGTTCAGTGCGAACGCCGGGACCAGGCCGAGCACCAGGGTCACCACCACGCCGAGCGTGATGGCCGCCGTGGTGAAGCCGCCGGGGACGGTGACCGTGGGGCCGTCGGCGGCCGGTTCGGAGAAGTACATCAGCACGATCACGCGCAGGTAGAAGAACGCGGCCACGGCGCTGAACACCAGCGCCACCACCACCAGCGGCGCCATCCCGTCCGACAGGGCCGCGGAGAACACCACGAACTTGCCGACGAACCCGCTCGTCAACGGGATGCCGGCCAGTGCCAGCAACAGGAACGTGAACACCCCGGCCAGTATCGGCGAGCGTTTCGCCAGCCCGGCCCAGGCGGACAGGTGCGTGGCCTCGCCGCTCGCGTCCCGGACCAGGCTGATCACGCCGAACGCGGCGAGCGTGGTGAATCCGTAGGCCAGCAGGTAGAAAAGCGTGCTGGACAGGCCGTTCTCGGTCATCGCGATGGCGCCGACGAGCAGGAAGCCGGCGTGCGCGATCGAGGAGTAGGCGATCATCCGCTTCACGTCGGTCTGGGTGAGGCCGAGGATCGCGCCGATCACCATCGAGATGATCGCCACCGCCCACAGCACCCCGCGCCATTCCCAGCTGGTCGAGGAGAACGCCACGGACAGCACGCGCAGGATTCCGCCGAACGCGGCCACCTTCGTGCAGGACGCCATGAATCCGGTGACCGGAGTCGGTGCGCCCTGGTAGACGTCCGGCGTCCAGGTGTGGAACGGGCCGACCGAACCCTTGAACAGCAGGCCGACCACGAGCAGCCCGAGCCCGGCGAACAGCAGCGTGTCCGAACGGTCCGAACCGGCCGCCGCGTGGGCGATGTCGGCGAGCTTGACCGAGTTCGCGTAGCCGTAGAGCAGCGCCAGGCCGTACAGGAAGAACGCCGAGGAGAACGCGCCGAGCAGGAAGTACTTCACCGCGGCTTCCTGCGAGATGAGCCGGCGTCGCCGCGCGAGACCGCACATCAGGTACAGCGGCAGGCTCAGCACTTCGAGCGCGATGAACATGGTGAGCAGGTCGTTGGCCGCGCAGAAGGCCATCATCCCGCCGAGCGCGAAGAGCGTCAGCGGGAAGACCTCGGTCTGCGATGTGGTGGCGGCCTGCTCCCGGTCCTGCACGGTGCCGGGGCTGATCGCCGCCTGCGCGACGAACGCGCCGCCCGGCACGATCTTCCGGTCCGCGATGAGGAACACCGCGCCGAGAGCGAGCAGCAGCAGCGTGCCCCAGAGGAACAGCGACGGCCGGTCCACCGAGATCGCCCCGGAGAACGTGGTGGTGCCCGCCTTCGGCGAGGAACCACTGGCGTAGGTGATCAGCGAGACACCCGCGGCGAGGATCGCGATGATCGAGATCCCCACCTGGATGCCCCACCGCGTCGCCTTCGGCGCAAACGCTTCCACCAGCACACTCACACACGCGACGCCGAAGACGATCAGCATCGGCAGCACGGCCGCGTAATCCACCGCGGGCACTGGCACGGGCGCGGTGGGCGCCTGCGCGAGGAACATGTCGAGCACGGTTTACTTGCCTCCCTGCACGGCAGACAGCGTCGCCTGCACCGACGGGGTGATCGTGTCGAGCATCGGTTTGGGATAGAAGCCCAAGCCGATGATCAGGATGACCATCGGCGCGAGAATCGCGATCTCGCGTCCGCCGAGGTCCTTGATGGCCTTCTTCGCACCGAGTTCCGGGGCGATCGCGGTCCCCGGCCCTCCTCCGACGCCGACCAGTGCGTCCCCGCGCACCGGGCCTTGCATGATCCGCTGGTAGAGCCACAGCACGTAGGCCGCGGCGAGCACCATGCCCACGGTCGCGATGATCGTGTACACCGGATGGTCCACAAAGGACCCCAGGAGGACCAGGAACTCGCTGATGAACGAGTTCGTGCCGGGCAGCGACAGCGCGGACAGGCCCGCGAGCAGCAGCATCCCGCCCAGCAGCGGGGTCACCTTCGCCATGCCGCCGTAGTCGGAGATCCGGGTCGAACCACCGCGCATCACGATCAGCCCGACCACCACGATCAGCATCCCGGTGGAGAGACTGTGGTTGAGCATGTAGGACACCGAGCCGACCATGGCCTGCTCGTTGAAGGTGAAGATACCCAGCGCGATGAATCCGAAGTGGGCGATCGAGACGTAGGCCAGGAACCGTTTCATGTCGGTCTGCCCGGCGGCGAGGATCGATCCGTAGATCACCCCGATCACCGAGAGCACCAGTACCAGCGGCGCCAGCGTCTTGCTCGCCTCCGGGAACATCGGCAGGCAGTACCGCAGGAACCCGAACGTGCCGACCTTGTCCAGCACGCCGACCAGCAGCACCGCCACGCCGATCGGCGCCTGACCCGCCGCGTCGGGCAGCCAGGTGTGGAACGGCACCAGCGGCGCCTTGATCGCGAACGCCAGGAAGAAGCCGAGGAACAGCCAGACCTGGGTGCTGGTCGGCGCGTCCCGCACCACGGTGACCAGGGTGGCCCAGTCGAAGGTGCCCTTGCCCAGCTTGTCCGAGGCCAGCGAGTACGCCCCGATCGCCGAGGCCAGCATGATCAGGCCGCCGAGGAAGGAGTACAGGAAGAACTTCACCGCCGCGTACTGCCGGTTCGCGCCGCCGTAGCCGCCGATCAGGAAGTACATCGGGATCAGCATGATCTCGAACAGCACGTAGAAGAGGAACACGTCGGTCGCCGCGAAGACGGCGATGGTGATCGCCTCCTGCAACAGGATCAGCGACAGGAACCCGCCGGCGGTACGGCCGGCCGGGAGCTTGTCGGTGAGCCCGAGCGCGCCGACCACGATCGGTACCAGCAGGGCGATCACCGCGATCATGATCAGCGAGATGCCGTCGGTGCCGAACGAGATGTGGATGCCGAAGGTCGGAATCCAGTCCATTGTGGACGCCTGCTGGATGCGCTCCCCCGAGGGCGAGTAGCTCGCCCAGAACGGGATGATCAGCAGGAACTCCACAATGGACACAACCAGCGCGGTGGCGATCGCGGCCCGGTCGTTCCCCTTCAGGAACGCCAGCACCGCCGACCCCACCAGGGGCAGCAGGATGAGCGCCAGAAGCCAAGTCATGTCAGGAGAACCTCACCAGCAGAAGGGCCGCCAGAAGCAGGAACGTGCCACCGAGCATGGACAACGCGTAGGACCGCACGAATCCGGTCTGCAGCCTGCGCAACCGCCCGGACCCGCCGCCGAGTGCCGCGGCGAGCCCGTTGACCGCCCCGTCCACCCCGCGGTTGTCCACGTAGACCAGCGCCCGCGCGAGCCAGGTGCCCGGACGGGCGACCAGCGTTTCGTTCAGCGCATTGCCGTACAGATCCTTGCGGGCCGCGCGGACCGGCCAGGCCACCCGCTCCGGACGCTCCACGGGGATGTCGCGCGAGGGCCGGAACAGCCAGACCGCGAGCAGCACCCCGAGGGCAGCCAGCACCAGCGTCATCGCCGGCACCGTCCCCGAGGGAATCGGGGTGTGGTCGGCCTCCTCGAACCGGCCGACCACCGGGGAAAGCCAGTTGACGAACCGGTGGCCGAGGACGAAGAACGCACCGGTACCGACCGAGCCGACCGCGAGGATCGCCATCGGGATCCACATCACCGGCTTCGATTCGTGCGGATGGAAGTCCCGGCCGTCGCTGCTCTTGATGTCCTTCCAGCGGGGCTTGCCGAAGAAGGTCAGCATCATCAACCGGGTCATGTAGAACGCGGTCAGCCCGGCGCCGAGCACCGTCGCGAGGCCGAACACCCAGCCGCGCCAGCCTTCCTGGCCGAACGCCGCCTCGATGATCGCGTCCTTGGTGTAGTACCCGGTGAGGAACGGGAAGCCGATGATCGCCAGGTAGCCGAGGCCGAAGGTGACGAAGGTGATCGGCATCTTCTTCGCCAGGCCACCGAATTTGCGCATGTCGACCTCGTCGTTCATGCCGTGCATGACCGAACCCGCCCCGAGGAACAGCCCGGCCTTGAAGAAGCCGTGCGCCACCAGGTGCATGATGCCCAGCGCGTAGATGCCCGGCCCGAGGCCGACCGCCATCATCATGTAGCCGATCTGGCTGACCGTGGAGTACGCGAGCACCTTCTTGATGTCGTCGTAGGCGCAGCCGACGATGCATCCGATCAGCAGCGTCACCGCGCCGACCAGGGTGACCACCAGCCTGCCGTCCGGCGTGGCGCTGAAGATCGCGTTCGAGCGGGCCACCAGGTAGACGCCCGCGGTGACCATGGTCGCCGCGTGGATCAGTGCGGACACCGGGGTCGGGCCTTCCATCGCGTCCGGCAGCCAGGCCTGCAGCGGGAACTGGCCGGACTTACCGCAGGCGCCCAGCAGCAGCAGGATCGCGATCGCGGTGATCGCGCCCGGGGGGATCTGCCCGTTCGCGGCACCGTCGAAGACCTGCGCGTAGCCGGTCGAACCGGTGTACTTGAACATCAGGAAGATCGCCAGCGCGAGACCGACGTCACCGACGCGGTTCATCAGGAACGCCTTCTTCGCCGCGGTGGCCGCGGACGGACGGCCCTGATACCAGCCGATCAGCAGGTAGGACGCGAGACCCACGCCTTCCCAGCCGAGGTACAGCGTCACGAAGCTGTTGCCCAGCACCAGGATCAGCATCGAGGCGATGAAGAGGTTGAGGTAGGCGAAGAACCGCGACCGGCCCTCGTCCTCGGCCATGTAGCCGATCGAGTAGATATGGATCAGCATGCCGACACCGGTGATCAGCAGCACGAACGTCAGCGACAGCGCGTCGATGCGCAGACCGAAGTCCACTTGCAACTGTCCGACCGGGATCCAGGAGTACACCGTGGTGTCCACAGTGGATTTCCCGTCGCCGGCGAAGAACAGAATCACGCCGTACACGAAGGCCAGTACGACGGTCGCGGTGCCGAGCAGGTGTCCCCATGTCCGCGCCCGTTTCCCGGCAAGCAGGAGGATCAGGGCGCCGAGGGCGGGCAGGGCCACCAGCAGCCACGATGATGCGGTCACTCGCGAATCCTTTCAGTGGCGCGCGGCGCCTCCGTTGAGGGCGGGCGGAGGGGATGAGGCGGCACCTTAGTACTTCAGCAGGTTCGTGTCGTCGACCGAGGCCGAACGGCGGGTGCGGAAGATCGCCATGATGATCGCCAGGCCCACCACGACCTCGGCGGCCGCGACCACCATCACGAAGAACGCCATCACCTGGCCGTCCAGCCCGCCGTTGATCCGGGCGAAGGTGACCAGGGTGAGGTTCACCGAGTTGAGCATCAACTCGATGCACATGAACACGACGATCGCGTTGCGGCGCACCAGCACGCCGACCGCGCCGATCGCGAACAGCAACGCCGAGAGCAGCAGGTAGTAGCTCGGGGTCATTTCTCCTCCCCCTTCTCGTCCGCGGCCTGGTCCGTGCCGCCGACCAGTGCATGCGCGTCCGGTTTCGGCCCCTCGTCCGCGATGAGCTTGCGCTCGCGCATGAGCTGGATCGCCGAAGTGGACTCGATGATCTCCGACAGCGACTCCGGCGCCACCGAACCGTCCGGCAGCAGCGCCGGGGTGGCCACCGAGTTCGCGGTGGCGAACACCCCGGGACCGGGCAGCGGCGAGGGCCGGTCGTGCTCCCCGCGGAAGCGCATCCGGACCAGCTCACGCTGGGTGCGCTTGCCGCCCTTGGCGTGCCGGTCGGTGAACGCCAGCACCATCGCGCCGAGCGCGGCGGTGATCAGCAGCGCCGAGGTCAGCTCGAACGGGAACAGGTACTGGGTGAAGATGATCCGGCCCAGCCCGCCCGCACCGCCGCCGGTCGGCGAGTACGGGTCGAGTGGCTGCGCCGGGGTCACGTTCACCAGCGAGCGGAACACCCCGGCCGCGATCAGCGCGGCCAGCCCGATGCCGAGCAACGTGGCCGCCATCCGCTGCCCGCGCAGCACTTCGACCACCGAATCGGAGCTTTCCCGGCCGACCAGCATCAGCACGAACAGGAACAGCATCATGATCGCGCCGGTGTAGACGATGACCTGGGTGAACCCGAGGAACGGCGCGTTCTGCGTCATGTACAGCGCGCCGAGGCTGAGCATGGTGAGCACCAGCCACAGCGCCGAGTGCACCGCGTTGCGGGAGAAGATCATGCCCAGCGCGCCCAGCAGGCACAGCGGGCCGAGGATCCAGAACGCGATCGCCTCGCCCGTCGAGACCGACTGGTCCACGGCGGCCGGGGCCTGCGCGAGAAGGGCGCTGATCATTGCTTCGCCTCCTGCGCCCCGCGGGCGACGGCGTCCGATGAGCTCTCAGCTGAGAAGCGTGCTTCGAGCTGTGGCCCGTTGACGTAGTAGTCCTGCTCGTTCTCGCCGAGCCGCATCGGGTGCGGCGGCTGCTCCATGCCGGGCAGCAGCGGGGCGAGCAGGTCTTCCTTGGTGTAGATCAGCCGCTGCCGGTCGTCGTCGGCCAGCTCGTAGAAGTTGATCATCGTCAGGGACCGGGTGGGGCAGGCCTCGACGCACAGCCCGCAGCCGATGCAGCGCAGGTAGTTGATCTGGTAGTCCGCCCCGTACCGCTCACCCGGGGAGTACCGCTCCTCGTCGGTGTTGTTCCCGCCTTCGACGAAGATCGCGTCCGCCGGGCAGGCCCAGGCGCACAGCTCGCAGCCGACGCACTTCTCCAGCCCGTCCGGATGCCGGTTGAGCTGGTGACGCCCGTGGTAACGCGGGGCGGCCGGGGCACCGGCCTCCGGGTACTCCTCGGTGGCGACCTTCTTGAACATCATCCCGAAGGTGACGCCGAATCCCTTGATGGGATTGAGGAAGTCAGTTGCCGCCATCTTCTGCCCCTTCCTGTCCGGCCGCGGCGCCGACCTCGGCGGGCTTGCGCCGGGCGGCCCTCGCCTCCGCCTTGGCCAGCGCCTTCTGGCGCGGTGTGCTCTCCGGGACCCGCAGGTCCAGCGGCGGCAGCGGATGCCCGCCACCGGTGAGGTCCACATAGTCCGAAGGCGGCGGCTTCTTGTCCGGCAGCGCCAGGCTCAGCAGCACCAGCACCACCAGCACGATGCCGACCCCGACCAGGATCTGCGGCCAGCTCCACCGGATGGTCTTGATCGCCACCACCACGATGATCCAGACCAGGTTGACCGGGACCAGCACCTTCCAGCCCAGCCGCATGAACTGGTCATACCGCAGCCGCGGCAGCGTGCCGCGCAGCCAGATGAAGCCGAACAGCAGGACGAAGGTCTTGGCGAAGAACCAGAGCACCGGCCACCAGTTCTGGTTCAGCGGCGAATCGTCGCCGACGAACGGGAACCGCCAGCCGCCGAGGAACAGCGTGGTGCAGAACGCCGAGACGATCACCATGTTCACGTACTCGGCGAGGAAGAACATCGCGAACTTCATCGAGCTGTACTCGGTGTGGAACCCGCCTACCAGCTCGGATTCGGCCTCCGGCAGGTCGAACGGCGCGCGGTTGGTCTCGCCGACCATCGAGATCACGTAGATCACGAAACTCGGGATGAGCAGGTAGAAGTACCAGCCGTGCGCCTGCGCCTGCACGATCTCCGAGGTCTGCAGCGAACCCGAGTAGAGGATCACCGCGACGATCGAGAGGCCCATCGCGATCTCGTAGGAGATCACCTGCGCGGCCGAGCGCAGCCCGCCGAGCAGCGGGTACGGCGAACCGGAGGCCCAGCCGGCCAGCACGATGCCGTACACCCCGATCGAGGAGCAGGCGAGGATCACCAGCACCCCGACCGGCAGGTCGATCAGCTGCAGCACGGTGCGGTGGCCGAAGATCGACACCACCGGGCCGAACGGGATGGCCGCCAGCGCGATCAGCGCGGGCACCGCGGACAGCACCGGCGCGAGGAAGTACACCTTGCGGTCGGCGGTGTCCGGGATGATCTGCTCCTTGAACGGGAGCTTCAGCGCGTCCGCCAGCGACTGCAGGTAGCCGCCGGGGCCGACCCGGTTGGGGCCGGGCCGGTTCTGCATCCGGCCGACCGCCTTGCGCTCCCAGACGATCAGGAAGATCGTCAGGATCGGGCCGATCAGCAGGATCACCACGGCCTTGATCAGGTACAGCCACCACGGATCGTCGGCGAGCAGCCGTGCGCGCTCGGCGGCATCGGGAAACTGCGTCAGTACCTGCGTGAGCTGCGGGCTCACTGGTCACCTCCGGAGATCTGCACCAGCGTGCCGTGCCCCGCGGCGAGCGCGGAGCGGACGGCCGAGCCGTCGGAGTTGCCGGGTAGCCACACCACACCGTCGGGCAGGTCGGCGACCTCGACCGGCAGCGTGATCGAACCACGCTCGTTCGACACGCGCACGGTGTCGCCGAGGCCCGCCGCGGTTTTCGCCGACAGCCGCGCGACCGGGGTTCGCTGCGTGCCCTTGAGGTGGGGCTCGTCGTCCTGCAGCGAACCGTTGTCGATCAGCTGCCGCCAGGTGGCGAGCACCGCCTGCCCCGACCCCACCCGCGGCAGGTCCGTGAAGGCCACCTTCAGGGACTCAGAGTCCGTGAAGGTTCCCTTCACAGCCTTGCCGAGCTTGGCGAAGTCGCCCGCGGCGGCGGCCGGGGTCTGGGTGAACAGGTCCGCGTCCATCTCGACCGCGAGGGTGTCCAGCACCCGGCCGTCCGGCAGCGAGCCGGTGCCTTCGAGCGTCACAGCGAACTCGCGGCGGCGGCCCTCCCAGGTGAGGTAGCTGCCCGCCTTCTCCGCGGACGGCGCGACCGGCAGGACCACGTCGGCCCGTTCGGTCACCTCGCTCGCCCGCAGTTCCAGGCTGACCACGAACCCGGCGTTGTCCAGCGCGCGCCGGGCCAGATCCGGGTCGGGCAGGTCGTTCGGGTCCACACCGCCGACGACCAGCGCGTCCAGCCGGCCGCCGGAAGCGGCCTGCAGGATGCCGGTCACGTCCCGGCCGGGCTCGGCGGGAAGGGAAGCGCCCCAAAGCTTTTCGACCTCGGCACGGGCGGCCGCATCGGTGACCGCGCGGCCACCGGGCAGCAGCGTCGGCACGCAACCGGTCTCCAGCGCGCCCCGTTCGCCGGCGCGGCGCGGGATCCACGCCAGCCGGGCGCCGGTGCGCTCGGTGAGCCGGTGCAGTGCGGAGAACAGGCCCGGCACCTCCGCGGCCCGCTCGCCGACCAGGATCACCGCGCCTTCGCCGCGCAGCGCCTCGTCGAGATCGGCCGCGTGCTGGGCGATCCCGTCCACCGCGGCGGCTTCGGCACCCGGCAGACAGGCCAGCAGCTCGCCGAAGGTCTTACGCACCGAGGAAGTGGTCCACTGTCCCAAGTGGACAACGCGGGTGCGGTTCCCGCGGGCCGCCTTGCGCAGCCGCAGGAACACGATCGGCGCCTCGTCCTCCGGCTCGAAGGCCACGCACAGCACCGTGCGCGCCCGTTCGATCTCCCGGAACGTCACGCCGGTCTCCGGCGTGCCGCCCACCACCGTAGCCGCCAGGAACGCCAGCTCCTCGGCCGAGTGTGCCCGCGCACGGAAGTCGATATCGTTGGTGCGCAAGGCGATCCGGGCGAACTTCGAGTACGCGTAAGCGTCCTCGACGGTCAGCCGGCCGCCGGTCAGCACGCCCGCGCCGTTGCCCTCGCGGGCCTTGAGCAGCCCGGCCGAAGCGACCCGTAGCGCGTCGGTCCAGGATGCCTCTTCCAGCGCGCCGGCCTCGTTGCGGACCAGCGGACGGCGGATCCGGTCACCGGCTTGCAGGTACCGGAACGCGAAGCGGCCCTTGTCGCACAGCCACTCCTCGTTCACCTCCGGATCGTCGCCGGCCAGCTTGCGCTGGACCTTGCCGCGCCGGAAGTCGGTGCGCTCCGCGCAGCCGGACGAACAGTGTTCGCACACGCTCGGCGTGGACACCAGATCGAACGGCCGGGACCGGAACCGGTAGGCCGCGCTGGTGAGCGCGCCGACCGGGCAGATCTGGATCACGTTGCCGGAGAAGTAACTCTGGAACGGATCACCGCTGGTGGTACGCGAAGCCAGGTCCAGCACGTCGGCGGTTTCGGCGGTGCCGATCTGCTGGTGCGCACCGCGTTCGAGCAGCGCGATGAACGGATCGCCGGCGACCTGGTCGGAGAACCGGGTGCAACGCTGGCACAGCACGCAGCGCTCGCGGTCGAGCAGCACCTGCGACGAGATCGGCAGCGGCTTGGCGAACGTGCGCTTCGTGTCCACGAACCGCGATTCCGCGCGGCCGTGCGCGAGGGCCTGGTTCTGCAGCGGGCATTCCCCGCCCTTGTCGCAGATCGGGCAGTCCAGCGGATGGTTGATCAGCAGCAGCTCCATCACGCCCTGCTGCGCCTTGTCCGCGACCGGCGAGGTGAGCTGGGTCCTGACCACCATGCCGTCGGCCACCGTCATGGTGCAGGAGGCCTGCGGCTTCGGCATCGGCCGGCCGCCCATCTCCACCTCGACCAGGCACTGGCGGCAGGCACCCGCCGGGTCGAGCAGAGGGTGGTCGCAGAACCGCGGGATGACCGTGCCGAGCCGCTCGGCGGTGCGGATCAGCAGCTCACCCTTGGGCGCGATGACCTCTTCCCCGTCGATGGTCAGCTTCACGTGACCTTCGGGGACCGGCGTCTCGCCGGTCGTTGCTTTGTCGGGCGCGATCGTCATGCCTGCGCTCCCACCAGTTCACGCTTGTTGCTCTCGCACAGTGCGAGGAACTCGTCCCGGAAGTACTTGATCCCGCTCTGGATCGGTGAGACCGCGCCGTCGCCGAGCGCGCAGAACGAGCGGCCGAAGATGTTGTCGCACACGTCCAGCAGGGTGTCGATGTCCTCTTCGGTGCCGTGGCCCTCGACCATCCGCTCCAGGATCTGCGCCAGCCAGTACGTGCCTTCCCGGCACGGCGTGCACTTGCCGCAGGACTCGTGCTCGTAGAACTGCGTCCACTTCATCACCGCCCACGGCACGGAAACGGTCTCGTTGAAGACCTGCACCGCGGTGGTGCCGAGCATCGAACCGGCCTCGGCCGCGCCCTCGAAGTCGAGCGGGGTGTCCAGGTGCTCGGCGGTGAACATCGGCGTGGACGAGCCACCCGGCGTCCAGAACTTGAGCGGGATGCCGTCCTTCATGCCACCGGCCAGTTCCAGCAGCTCGCGCAGCGTGGTGCCGAGCGGGCATTCGTACTGGCCGGGCTTCTCGACGTGACCGGAGATCGAGTAGATCTTCGGCCCCGGCGACTTCTCCCGGCCCATCTCGCGGAACCAGGCCGAACCGGCGTTGATGATGAACGGCGCGCTCGCGATGGTCTCGACGTTGTTCACCGTGGTCGGCGCGGCGTACAGCCCGGCGGCCGCGGGGAACGGCGGCTTGAGCCGGGGCTGCCCGCGACGGCCTTCCAGCGAGTCCAGCAACGCGGTTTCCTCACCGCAGATGTAGGCGCCCGCGCCGGCGTGCACGGTGAGTTCGAGATCCCAGCCGCTGCCGAAGATGTTCTTGCCGAGGTAACCCTTCTGGTACGCCTCGCGCGTGGCCGCGTTGAGCCGGCGGATGCAGTGCAGCGCCTCGCCGCGGACGTAGATGAAGCAGTGGTGCGAACGCATCGCGTACGAGGCGATGATGCAGCCCTCGATCAGCGAGTGCGGGTCCGCCATCATCAGCGGGATGTCCTTGCAGGTACCCGGTTCGCCCTCGTCGGCGTTGATCACCAGATAGTGCGGCTTGTCCTCGTTGGGCGGCATGAAGGACCACTTCACGCCGGAAGGGAATCCGGCGCCACCACGGCCCCGCAGCCCGGAGTCCTTGACCACCTGCACGAGCTGTTCGGGCGTCCCGGCCAGCGCCTTGCGCGCCGCGGTGTAGCCCTCCAGCCGTTCGTAGGTCTCGATCCGCCAGGACTGCGGCGAGAGCCAGCGCTTGGTCAGGACCGGAGTAATGGGATCAGGCATTACTTCTTCTCCAACTCTGGCAGCGGAACGTCCTGCGCGCCCGGCGCCGTCCAGCCGCGGTCGGCGGCGAGCTGCGCGCCCCGCAACGTTTCAACGGCCTGCGACGGCCCGTCGACGTCCGCGCGGTAGGTCGCCTCGTCCTCCGGGAAGAACCCGGCCAGCTGCAGTTCGGCACCCTTGAAGTCGCTCAGCGGCGCGCCCCGCGTCGGCCCCGGCTTCTTGCCCGCTTGCAGCGCGTCGACCAGCGCGACCGCCTTCTCGGGGGTCTGGTTGTCGAAGTACTCGTAGTTGACCTGCAGCACCGGACCGAGGTCGCAGGCGGCCAGGCACTCCGCGTGTTCCAGCGTGATCGACCCCGGCTCACCCGGCGTACCCGCGGTTTCCTCGTGCCCCAACGGCTTTTCCGCGGAGCCGAGGTGGGTCTGGAGCTTCCGGTAGATCTCGTCGCCGCCCAGCGCCGCGCACAGCGTGTTGGTGCAGACGCTCACCAGGTGCTCACCGCAGGGCCGGCGCTTGTACATGGTGTAGAACGTGGCGACCGCGCTGACCTCGGCGTCGCTGAGGTCGAGCCGGCGGGCGCAGAACGCGATGCCCTCCTGGCTGACGTATCCCTGCACCGACTGCACGAGGTGCAGCATCGGCAGCAGCGCGGAACGAGCGACCGGGTAACGCGCGATGATCTCCTGCGCGCGCTGCTCGGTGCCCGCGTCGAAGATGTCCGCGGCCGGTCCGTCGGCCAGGATTCCTTCCGCCAGCGCGGGATCCGGTGCGATACCGACGACGTCGGTGTCGCCCGCCGCGGCCATATGCGTGGTCTCCGCGTCCCGTGGTCCCGGTTCCGGGACTTCGGTCGGGTGCGTCATCGGTCCACTCCCCCCATCACCGGGTCGATCGAGGCGACCGCGGCGATCACGTCGGCCACCAGCCCGCCCTCGGACATCGCGGGCATCGACTGCAGGTTCACGAAACTGGGCTCCCGCATGTGCACCCGCAGCGGCCGGGTACCGCCGTCGGACACCAGATGCGCGCCGATCTCGCCACGCGGCGATTCCACCGGCGAGTACACCTGGCCGGGCGGGACGTGGAAGCCCTCGGTGACCAGCTTGAAGTGGTGGATCAGCGATTCCATGGACTGGCCCATGATCTTGCGGACGTGCTCCAGCGAGTTGCCCATCCCGTCGCTGCCGATGGACAGCTGCGCAGGCCAGGCGACCTTCTTGTCCTCGACCATGACCGGACCCGGTTCGAGTTTCTTCAGCACCTGCTTGATGATCTTCAGGCTTTGGTGCATTTCCTCGACGCGGATGAGGTACCGCGCCCAGCAGTCCGCGTCGGTCGAAGTGGGCACCTCGAACTCGAACTCGTCGTAGCGCGAGTACGGCTCGGTCTTGCGCAGGTCCCAGGGCAGGCCCGCGGACCGCAGGATCGGGCCGGTGACGCCGAGCGCGAGGCAGGCGTCCAGCGGCAGCACGCCGACGTCCTTGAGCCGGTTGCGCCAGATCGGCTGACCGGTGAAGAGCTTGTCGTAGAGCGGCAGCCGCTTGTCCATCACCTTGCAGAACTCGGTGACCTTCTCGGCGAAGTCCGCCGGCATGTCCTGCGCCAGCCCGCCCGGCCGGATGAACGCGTGGTTCATCCGCAGCCCGGTCAGGTGCTCCAGCAGGTGCAGCACTTCCTCCCGCTCGCGGAACCCGAGCGTCATCGCGGTGGTGGCGCCCAGTTCCATGCCGCCGGTGGCGATGTAGACCAGGTGCGAGCCGATCCGGTTGATCTCCAGCAGCAGCACCCGCAGCAGCTCGGCCCGCGGCGGGGCCTGGATGCCGAGCAGCTTCTCCACCCCGAGGCAGTAGGCCAGCTCGGTGGACAGCGGCGCGAGGTAATCCATCCGCGTCACGAAGGTGACGCCCTGGGTCCAGGTGCGGTACTCGCAGTTCTTCTCGATGCCGGTGTGCAGGTAGCCGATGACCGAGCGCAGCTGCGTGACGGTCTCGCCCTCCATCTCCAGCACCAGCCGCAGCACCCCGTGCGTGGACGGGTGCTGCGGGCCCATGTTGATCACCATGCGCTCGTCGTGCTGCGCGTCGGCGAGCACGTCGTCCCAGTCCCCGCCGGAAACCGTGTAGACGCGGCCTTCGGTGGTGTCGCGGCTGTCCGCCTCGGGGACTGCGGTCGTGGTTTCGTCGTTGCTGCTCACGAGTACGACCTCCGCTGGTCTGGCGGCGGGATTTCCGCGCCCTTGTATTCGACCGGGATCCCGCCGAGCGGGTAGTCCTTGCGCTGAGGGTGGCCGTCCCAGTCGTCCGGCATCAGGATCCGGGTCAGCGCCGGGTGGCCGTCGTAGACGATGCCGAACATGTCGTAGGCCTCGCGCTCCTGCCAGTCCGCGGTCGGGTACAGCCCGACCAGCGAGGGCACGTGCGGATCCTCGATGTCCAGCGTGACCTCCAGCCGGATCCGGCGCCGGTAGGTCATCGAGGTGAAGTGGTAGACCGAGTGCAGCCGCTGCGGCACATCCACGCCGTAGTCCACTCCGGACACCGAGCTGAGCAGCTCGAACCGGAGACCGGGATCGTCGCGCAGAATGGTCGCGAGCTGCACCAGGTGGTCGCGGTCGACGTAGAAGGTGATCTCGCCACGGTCCACAGTGGTCTGCTGGATCGCGGACGCCGGGATCTCGTTGTCGGCCATGGCCGCGTACAGCTCGTCGGCGAACTCGTCGAACCAGCCTCCGTACGGACGCTCCGCGGGCGGCGGGCTGTACGCGGGCAGCCGCAGCCCGCCGTAGCCGGAGGTGTCGCCACTGCCGCGGACGCCGAACATGCCTTTGCGTACCTGGCCCGCGACGACCGGCTCCGCACTGCGGGGTTCCAGACCGGCCTCCGGCCGCTGGGCACTGGACTGCTCGCCGCCGGTTTCCGGCCGCTCTGCTGGGTTTTCGGGCACCGGGCTCACTTCTTCGCGTACTTGATCGACGAGGGGACCAGCTCGGTGCGCGCCCCGCTGGCCGCGCGAAGGGCGGCGCGGCGGGCGTTGATCGGCTCGTCCTGGATCTTGGCGTGCAGCTTGAGGATCGCGTCGAGCAGCATCTCCGGCCGCGGCGGGCAGCCGGGCAGGTACATGTCGACCGGCACCACGTGGTCCACGCCCTGCACCACGGCGTAGTTGTTGAACATGCCGCCGGAGGAGGCGCACACGCCCATCGCGAGCACCCACTTCGGCTCGGCCATCTGGTCGTAGATCTGCCGCAGCACCGGCGCCATCTTCTGGGTCACCCGGCCGGCCACGATCATCAGATCGGCCTGCCGCGGCGTGGCACTGAACCGCTCCATGCCGAACCGGGCGATGTCGTAGCGGGATCCGCCGACGGTCATCATCTCGATCGCGCAGCAGGCGAGGCCGAAGGTGGCGGGCCACAGCGAGTTCTTGCGCGCCCAGTTGACCAGGCCCTCGAGACTGGCCAGCAGGATGCCGTTGGGGAGCTTCTCTTCCAGGCCCATGGCTTCAGTTCCAATCCAGGCCGCCGCGCCGCCACACGTAGGCGTAGGCGAAGCCGACCGTAACGATGAACAGCAGGATCTCCACCAGGCCGAACACGCCGAGCGCGTTGGCGTTCACCGCGAACGGGTAGAGGAACACCATCTCGATGTCGAACAGGATGAACAGCATCGCGGTGATGTAGTAGGCCACCGGCATCCGGCCGCCGCCGACCAGGGGCTGCGGGGAGGGTTCGATGCCGCACTCGTAGGCCGCGGACTTCGCCCGGTTGAACCGGCTCGGGCCGACCATCGGGCCGAGCAGCACCGAGAGCACGGCGAACGCGGCCGCGAGCACGAACAGCAGAACGAGCGGCAGGTACACCTTCAGGCCGGGCGCCGCCGGTCCGGAATCGGCCTGCGCCAGCACGGACACCATCAGCACGGGATCTTTCGCCATCCTTTCCGCGCCGCTGCGGGTTGCGTCTCGGGTGGTGGTCCGAGTCCTCGCGGGCACCCTAAGGGAGCTGGGTCACACCGCCGAGGGTCAGGGCACCCTTACGGCCCGTGGCCGGGCCGCGGGCAGCTTGTGAAATAGTTCACAAGCCACTCGTCGCGGTTGTGAAGCGATTCACAAAGCATGGGGGAAGTGTAGGACGTGAGTCACACGGTTGTCCCTAGGGGCCGCACTTTAAGGCTCGCCTAACTTGACCGGACGGCCAGCCCGGTGCGTGTCCAGGCCCAGGCGCAAGACCTGCGGTAAAGGGTTCTTGAGGAACCGTGCCACACCCCGCGGCGGACGCGATCTTGTGACGTATCCCACCTGACCGGCCGGGCAACCATTGCTCCAGCTGGGTTAGTTCCGTATCCCGGAAAGGCTGTGAAGGGTCCCTTCACAGCCTCAGCGTCCGTGAAGGGTCCCTTCACAGCGTTGCGGCGAGGGTCAGCGCGGGCTGGGGGTGGCGCGGGCGAGGGCGGCGATCAAGCGGTCGACGCCGTCGCCGCCGCGCGCGTCGTAGCAACCGGAAAGACCCTTGTACACCAAGGGAAGGATCTTGTTGATGCGCAGCCCGTACTTGGTCGCCGCGTGCATGACCGCGGGCTTGCCGATCAGCTTCGCGAACACGTTGCCGAGCCGGTAGTAGCCGCCCATCAGATCGGCCACCGCCCGCGGGTACCCGGCCAGCGCACGTTCCCGCGACGGCCCCGCCGGCCGCGCCAGCGCCTGCACGACGACCTCCGCGGCGAGCTGCGCGGACTCCATCGCGGCCGAAATGCCTTCACCGTTGAAGGGGCTCACCATGCCGCCCGCGTCACCGAGCAGCAGCAGGCCGTCGCGGTAGTGCGGGGTGCGGTTGAAGCCCATCGGCAACCCGGCGCCACCGACCTTGCCGACCGCGTTTTCCTCGCGGTAGCCCCATTCTTCCGGCGTACCGTCGAGCCACTGACGCAGCAGCGCGCGGTAGTCGGTGTTGCGGAACGAGGCCGAAGTGGACAGCATGCCGAGCCCGACGTTGACCGTGCCGTCGCCGAGCGGGAACGCCCAGCCGTAGCCGGGCAGCAGCTTCGGATTGCGCGGATCCGAGCGGTCCCACAGCTCAAGGTGGCCCTCGATGAACGGGTCGTCGTGCCGCGGGCTCTTGTAGTACCGGCGGACCGCGACGCCCATCGGGCGCTTCTCGTTCTTGTCGATGCCGACGCTCAGCGCTAGCCGCGCGGACACGCCATCGCAGGCGAGCACCAGGGGCGCGCGATAACGCACCGGTGTCTTCTCCGGGCCGACCTTCGCCTCGACGCCGACAACGCGGCCGGCGGCGTTCGTGATCGCACCGGTCACCGTGGTGTGTTCGTACAGACGGGCGCCTGCCTTCACCGCGGTCTTCGCGAGCAGGTCGTCGAAGTCCTGGCGGGTGCGTGCGACGCCGTAGGGCGGGTAGCTGGTGAGGTCGGGCCAGTCGAGCTCCAGCGTCAGGTCGCCAGTGAGGATGCGCAGGCCGCGGCTGTGCACCCAGCCGGCCTCTTCGCTGGTGTCGAGGCCGAGATCGATCAGCTGCTTGACGCCGCGCGGGGTGAGCCCGTCGCCACAGACCTTCTCGCGCGGGAACGCGGTCTTCTCCAGCAGCAGCACGTCGACGCCCGCGCGGGCGAGGTACGTGGCCGCTGTGGAGCCGGCCGGTCCGGCGCCGACCACGATCACTTCGGCATCGTGGTCCGGGCTGCGGCGGGAGATCGTCATGCTTCGAGTCTAAAGCGGGCGGTGAAGGGGCCCTTCACGGACTCGGAGGCGGTGACCGCCAGCCCGGCCTGAACCTGTTTCAGGTCCGGACGACG
>NZ_QZFV01000085.1:0-65343 GCF_003600245.1 Amycolatopsis panacis | reverse complement strand
AGCCGTGGCTGCCCGACCGGTTTCGGGTCCGTGAGGGTGCCCCTGACGGACTCAGAGTCCGTGAAGGGGCCCTTCACAGCCCTCCGCAGCTGCGCAGGGCCCTCCACACCGACTTTGCCGACGCCCTGGCCTCAGCGTCCGTGAAAGTTCCCTTCACAGCGGGAAAAGACGGCGCGGCTTACGCTGGATTTTCCCAGCCGGGGCGAAGATCGTGGCCGGCCAAGATGGCCGGAGCAGCCGCTACCCCACCGGCGCCGGTTCCCGCGCGCCGCGGCGTTCCGCGCCGATGCCCGCGGTGACGACGAGCGCGATACCCGCCACCGCCGGGAGCCCCGGCAGCTGGTGCAGCACCGCCGCCCCGATCACCAGCGCGATCGCGGGTTCGAGGCTCATCAGGGTGCCGAAGGCCGAGGCGGTCAGGCGGCGCAGCGCAAGCATCTCCAGGCTGAACGGGACCACCGGCACCAGCACCGCCAGTCCCAGCCCGGCCAGCACCAGCGGCCAGCTCAGCTGCCCGAGCACGGCCGGGCCTTCGACCAGGGTGGCGGCCAGCGCGGCCACCGGCATGGACACCGCGAGGCCACGAATCCCGGACACCTCGTCGCCGACGCGCTGGGTCAGCAGGATGTAGCAGCCCCAGCACACCGCGGAGGCCAGCGCGCAGCCGACGCCGATCAGGTCGGCCCCGCCGTGCCAGGGCTCGGTCAGCAGCACCACGCCCGCCGCCGCCAGTACCGGCCACAGCCGGGTGCCCCGGCCGCGGACGATCGCCACGGTGAGCGGGCCGAGGAATTCCAGCGCGCTCGCGGTGCCGAGCGGGATGCGCGCCGCGGCGACCATGAACAGGATCGTCATGCCCGCGGTCACCCCGCCGAGCAGGACCGACGCGAGCAGCATCGGACGGCGGAACGAGGACGGCCGCGGGCGCAGAAGCACCAGCAACAGCACGCCCGCCCAGGCCAGCCTGAGCCACGCGACACCCGCCGGGCCGACCGCGTGCGCCAGGTCCACCGAGACCGCCAGCCCGAGCTGGACCGACAGCATCGAACCGATCGCGAGCGCCATCCCGGCGCGGGGCGAGGACGGGAAGGAGAAAGTCACCGGACAAGGAGACCCCACCGGACCGTTCACGTCCACCTGTCGATTGTGGACGTAACGTCCGGGATTCCTGGACAATGTCCGGGTGGACACCCGCAGGCTGCAGTTTCTCGTCGAACTCTCCCGGCTCGGCTCGATGCGGGCGGTCGCCGATGTGCTCGGCACCACCACCTCCACCGTCTCGCAGCAGATCGCCGCGCTGGCCGCGGAAACCGGCGCGACGCTGCTCGAACGGGACGGCCGGCGGGTCCGGCTCACCCCAGCCGGGCGGCGGCTGGCCGAACACGCCGTCACGATCCTCGCCGCCGTCGAAGCCGCGCGGGTGGATCTGGACCCGGACGCCGAACCCGCCGGCGTGGTCCGGGTCGCCGGGTTCGGCCAGGCGATCCGCCGTTCGCTGCTCCCGGTCACGGCCCAGCTGGCCCGGCAGCACCCCGCGGTGCGGCTCGTGGTCAGCGAACAGGAACCCGGCGAGGCCCTCACCAAACTGCTCGCCGACGACGTCGACCTCGCGCTGACCTACGACTACGACCTCGCCCCCGTCAGTACCGACCCGACCGTCGCATCCGAACCGCTGTGGACGACGTTGTGGGGCCTCGGCGTCCGCGCGGACGACGTACGCCGTGTACGCGGCACAGGGACGCTGTCAGTGCTCCGCGCGTTCAAGAAGCACGACTGGATCGGCAATCCCCGTAACCGTGCAGACGAAGACGTCATACGCACACTCGCGTCGATGGCCGGCTTCGCACCCCGTTTCACCCACAGCGCCGACAGCCTCGATCTCGTCGAAGACCTCATCGCCGCCGACGGTGGGGTCGGTCTGCTGCCGCTCGACCGCCCCACGCGGCCGGACGTCACGGTGCTTCCCCTTCCCGATCCTGAGGTCCGGCTGCGTGCATACACCTGCACTCGCCGTGGCCGCGACGCTTGGCCTCCCCTCGCCCTCGTCCTGGATCTGTTGCGGCGCGGCCAGCCCGTTTCACAGGGGCTGTGAAGGGTCCCTTCACGGACCCAGAGTCCGTAAAGGGACCCTTCACAGCCACCCGCGGATGTCCCGGACCGCGGCCTTGAGGCATGCCCGAGGTTCCGCCCGCCGGACGCACTGGCCGAACAAAGACCCGCCGCCTATCACGCGGGCGCGTAACCCCGTTTTCCCTTGCCGGTCAACGGGTTCCGGCGACGACGGTCACCGCGTGGGACGCCCGCTCACGCAGTGGGAAGGGGTTCAGCCGCCCGGCCCGAGCGGGTGAGCTGGGTCCGTTCCGCACCGTCCGCGCCGTTGGAGGAAAGCCGTGTCCCGCCCCGCCAGATCCGCCCCGTCCCGGCTTGTCCGCGCGATCCCCGCGTTCGCCCTCCCGCTCGCGCTCGCCGCCTGCGGGGTCGCCGGCGGCTCCGGTCCGCAGGATTCCGGTCCGCCCCGCCCGGGCGGCACGCTCCGGCTCGGCCTCTCCTCCGCGCCGGACTGCATCGACCCCCAGCAGGCGGCCACGAACGCCGCCCTCAACGTCGGGCGCCAGGTGGTGGACTCGCTCACCGACCAGGACCCGAAGACCGGCGCGATCGTGCCGTGGCTCGCCGACCGCTGGACCGTCGGCGGCGAATCCACCAGCTTCACCTTCCACCTGCGTGGTGGCGCCACGTTCTCCGACGGCACGCCGGTGGACGCGGCCGCGGTCAAGACCAGCTTCGACGGGATCGTGGCCCTCGGCGCCAAATCCTTGCTCGGGACCAGCTACCTGGCCGGCTACCGCGGCGCGACCGTGGTCGACCCGGCCACCGTGCGGATCGACTTCGGCGCGCCGAACGCGCAATTCCTGCAGGCCAGCTCCACGATGTCGCTCGGCGTGCTGGCGCCCTCGGCCTACCGGCGCACCGCCGAGCAGCGCTGCCAGGGCAACGGGCTGATCGGCTCCGGCCCGTTCGTGGTCACCGGGTTCCGGCCGAACCAGGACATCGCACTGAGCAAGCGCACCGGCTACGGCTGGGGCTCTTCGCTGTGGCGGCACCAGGGCGCGGCCTACCTCGACCGCATCGACTACCGGGTGGTCCCGGAACCGGGCGTCCGCACCGGCAGTCTCGCCTCCGGGCAGCTCGACGCGATCACCGACGTGCAGCCGGTGGACGAAGCGCAGTTCACCGGCAACGGCTTCAGCGAACCCGTCCGGCCCAACCCCGGCGTCGTGTTCAACCTGCACGCCAACGTCACCCGCGGGGTGCTGGCCGACGTGAAGGTCCGGCAGGCGGTGTCGAAGGGCATCAACCGGCCCGAGGTGACCAGCACCGTACTGTCTGCCAATTACAGGCCCGCCACGAGCATCCTCGGCTCCACCACGCCGTTCTACACGGACCTGTCGAAAGACCTCGCCTACGATCCCGCCGCGGCCGGCGCGCTGCTGGAGTCCGACGGCTGGGTACCCGGGCCGGACGGGATCCGCATGAAGAACGGGCAGCGGCTGACCGCTTCGGTGGTGTTCTCCGCGGTGTTCAACCAGAACCAGAGCGTGCTCGAACTCGTCCAGCAGCAGCTTCGCAAGATCGGTTTCGATCTGCGGATCGAGCTGCACACCAACGCGGAGGCGAGCCGGATCCAGCGCAGCGGTGACTACGACTTCCTCTGGTACAACGTGACCCGCGCCGATCCGGACATCCTGCGCCAGCAGTTCTCCGTCAAGGGCGGCAATCGCAGCCGGCTGCCCGCCGACAACCCGCTCGAACCCTCGCTCGCCGAACAATCGGCCACTGTGGACACCGCGCGGCGTAAACCGGCCGCCGAGCAAGCACAGCGGACCATTGTGGAACAGGCGTACGCAATCCCCGTCTTCGAGCTGACCCAGGTGCTCGCCGTCGGCCCGAAGGCGCATGACGTCGGGTTCGAGGCCTCGTCGCGGCTGCAGCTGTTCGACGCGTGGGTGTCCGGCTCATGAGCCTGATCCGGCGGCTCTTGCAGGCCGTGGTCGTGCTCTGGGCCGCGTTCACGCTGTCGTTCCTGATCCTCTACCTGCTGCCCGGCGACGCGGTGCTCACGAAACTCGGCTCCGCCGAGGGCGGCCCCAGCGCGTCTCCGGAACAGGTCGCCCAGCTGCGCGCGCAGTTCGGACTCGACCAGCCGATTCTCGTGCAGTACGGAAAACACCTGCTCGCCGCGCTGCACGGCGACTTCGGTGTCTCGGTGACGACCGGCGACGGAGCGACGCACATGGTGCTCACCGCGCTGCCGCCCACGCTGGCCGTGACCGGGCTCGCGTTGCTGCTCGCCGTCGTCTTCGGCGGCGCGATCGCGGTGCTGGGCACCTACACGCGCGCCCGGTGGCTGAGCCATGCCCTGCTGTCCCTGCCGCCGCTGGGCACGTCGCTGCCGACGTTCTGGGTGGGGCTGCTGCTGATCCAGCTGTTCTCGTTCCGCCTCCGGCTGGTCCCGGCGCTCGGTTCCGCCGGGTTCGCCTCGCTGATCCTGCCCGCGATCACGCTGGCGCTGCCGACCGGCGCGATCATCGCGCAGGTGCTGGCGAAGAGCCTGCGCACCCAGCTCGCCGAGCCGTACGTGGAGATCGTGCGGGCCAAGGGCGCCGGCCGCGGCCGGGTCCACTTCGGACACGCGCTGCGCAACGCCGGGCTGCCCGCGCTGACCCTGGTCGGCGTGGTCGCCGGGAACCTGCTGGCCGGTTCGGTGGTCACCGAGACCGTGTTCTCCCGCGACGGGCTCGGCCGGATCACCACGTCCGCGGTCACCGCGCAGGACCTACCGGTGGTGCAGGCGGTGATCGTGCTGGCCGCGTTCTTCTTCGTGGTGCTGAACCTGCTCGTCGATCTGGTCTACCCGCTGCTCGATCCGCGGGTGCGGAAGGAGGTGAACGTCGATGGCTGAGGCCGTGCTGCCCCGGCGGTCCCGATTCGTGCTCCACCGGCCGGGGCTCGTGCTTTCCGTGCTGCTGCTGGCATTGGTGCTCGTGGCCGCCTTCGCGCCGGCCTTGCTGACCAGTCAGGATCCGATCGCCGGCGTGCCCGCGGAACGGCTGCAGGGGCCGTCGTCCGCGCACCTGTTCGGCACCGACGAGACCGGCCGCGATGTGTTCTCCCGCGTGGTGCACGGCGCCGGGCTTTCGTTGCGGGCGACCGTGCTGGCCGTCGTCGTGGCCTTCCTGGCGGGCTCGGCGCTCGGCCTGCTCGCCGGATTCCGTGGCGGCTGGCTCGACTCCCTGGTGATGCGGGTGGTCGACGTCCTGCAGGCCGTGCCGGCGATCCTGCTGTCCCTGGCGCTGGTGACCGCACTCGGTTTCGGCACCACGAACGTCGCGATCGCGGTCGGCGTCGCCAACCTCGCCGCGTTCGCCCGGCTGATGCGGGCCGAGGTTCTGCGGGTGCGTTCTGGCGTCTTCGTCGAGGCCGCCCGTGCCTCCGGGGTCCGCTGGCCGGGAGTGCTGGCCCGGCACGTGCTGCCGAACGCGCTCGGGCCGGTGCTGGTGCTGGCCACGGTCACGGTCGGCACCGCGGTGCTGGAGGTGTCCGCGCTCAGCTTCCTCGGCTTCGGGGCGAGCCCGCCGACGCCGGAATGGGGCGCGCTGGTCGCCGGTGGCCGCACTTTCCTCGCCACGGCCTGGTGGATGACCACGTTCCCGGGACTCGCCGTGGCAGCCGTCGTGCTCGCCGCGAACCGGCTGTCCCGGGCCTTCGACGGAGAACGGAGCACGCCGCGATGAGCCTGCTGGAAATCCACGACCTGACCGTCTCCTACCACACCCCGTCCGGGGTCGTGCCCGCAGTACGTGGGGTGACGCTGCGGGTCGAGCCGGGCGAGATCGTCGCCGTGGTCGGCGAATCCGGCTCCGGCAAGAGCACCACGGCGCACGCGGCGATCGGCCTGCTGCCCCACGGCGGCCGCATCGACGGCGGCCGGATCACCTTCGGGGAAAGCACGCTGACCGGACTGTCCGAAAAGGACTGGCAGCGCGTGCGGGGCACCGGGATCGCGCTGGTACCGCAGGATCCGACGGTCTCGCTCGATCCGGTCCGCCGGGTCGGCGAGCAGGTCGCCGAGGTGCTGCTGATCCATCGCCTGGTCCCCCGCCGCGAGGCGGCGGCCCGCGCCGTCGCCCTGCTGCGCCGCGCCGGCGTGGACCGGCCGGAGCTGCGAGCGAGGCAGTATCCGCACGAACTCTCCGGCGGCCTGCGGCAGCGCGTGCTGATCGCGATCGCGCTGGCCGGCGAGCCGCGGCTGATCATCGCCGACGAGCCGACCAGCGCACTCGACGTGACCGTGCAGCGGGAAATCCTCGATCACCTGGCGGCGCTGGCTGCGGAATCGGGCACCGCGATCCTGCTCATCACGCACGATCTCGCCGTCGCCGCGGACCGCGCGGACCGTATCGTGGTGCTGTCCGAGGGCCGGCTCGTCGAAGAGGCGCCCACACCGGAACTCCTCGCCGCCCCGGCCGAGGATTACACCCGCCGCCTGCTCGCCGCCGCGCCGAGCCTGTCGAGCACCGCCACCCGCACACCACGCCCGGAGGCCACGGACGTACTGCTGTCGGTCGATTCTCTGGTGAAGTCCTTTTCCTTGCGCGGACACGGATCCGTCCGCGCGGTCGACGACGTCTCGTTCCGGCTCGGCCGCGGACGCACGCTCGCGCTGGTCGGGGAATCCGGTTCCGGCAAGACCACCACCGCCCGGATCGCGGTCGGTCTCGAAACCCCCAGCTCCGGAACGGTCTTCTTCGACGGCGAGGAGCTTCCCCGCGCCGCCGCGGCGCTCCGCCGGTTACGGCGGCGATTCCAGCTGGTCTATCAGAATCCGTACGCTTCGCTGAACCCCCGCTTCTCCATCGCCGAGGTGATCGGCGAGCCGCTGCGCGCGTTCGGCGTCGGCAGCAGGGCCGAACGCCAACGCCGGGTCGCCGAACTCGCCGACCAGGTGGCGCTCCCCGCGGCGCTGCTCGCCCGGCGCCCCGCCGAACTGTCCGGCGGGCAACGCCAGCGCGCCGCCATCGCACGGGCGCTGGCGCTGCGGCCGGATCTCGTGGTGCTCGACGAGCCGGTGTCCGCACTCGACGTGTCGGTGCAGGCACAGATCCTGAAGCTGCTGGTCACGCTGCAGGACGAACTCGGGCTGAGCTATCTGTTCATCACTCACGACCTCGCCGTGGTGCAGGAGATCGCGGATCAGGTCGCGGTGCTGCACCGGGGAAGGCTCGTCGAACAGGGACCGGCGGGCGAAGTGCTGCACCGGCCCCGCGAGGAGTACACGCGGACCCTGCTCGCCGCCGTCCCCGGTGCGCGCCGGGTGGATGTTTGAACGCGGTCACCAGCCGACCGCGACCTCCAGCCATTGCGGGTCGTTGTGCGAAACGAACGAGGACTGGCCGGCCGCGTCGTCGTAGGGGAAGCCGTATGCGCGGTTGTCGATGCCGTGGTCGTGCCAGAACTTCGCGTAGTAGTTCGCCGGTGCGGCCTGGTAGAAGCGCGCCGGGTCCTGCTGCTGGCCGGCCGGCAGGTCCGCGGTGTGCCGGTTGAGCGCCGCGCACTTGTCCGCCGCCTCGGCCAGCGAACCGGCGCACGCGGCGATGTTCCCGGTCGTCTCGTCCACGCCGGCCGACCGGGCATAGTCGGTGAAGTAGTTCTCGTTCTTGCCACCCGGCTGGAAGTCCGGGCTCTTGCCCGGTGCCAGGATCCGGTCCTGTCCCTGGGCCAGGCCCTTGAACTCGTCCGGCACCTCGCTCTGGAACCGGGCGAAGGTCGCCGCTCGGTCCTCCTGGAAGGTTTCGTAATCGTCGCCGACCTGCGTGTCGAACCCGTCGCGGGAGTGCAGCCGCATCGCGAGCTTCAGGCCGAAGGCGTCCACCCTGGTGGTGTTGCCGTTGAAAACGTGGTCTCCCACGGTGAACTCGATGAAGTCGGTGTACTTGCCCTCCGGCGAACCGAGGAAGAAGTTCATCCGGCCGGACGAGTTCGCGCCCATGTCCACGGTCGGCTGCTCGGCGATCGAGTGCGTCTGGCCGTTGAAGCTCCAGTACACCTGGTCATCCGGGTATTTGCCGTTGGTGCGGTTGAGCACCTTGACGGTGAGCACGTTCTGCGCGGGCGGGATCGCACCGGTGTCGCCCCAGAACGAATCGGGCGGGGTGCTGCCCGGGGCAGCCGTCGCGATCGGGGCGGACAGCCCCATCGCGGCGAGCGCGAGCACTACGGCGAACGCGGTCCGGCGGGCGGGGACGGGCATGGTTGCTCCTGACGCGTCGAGCGGACCCGCGGGGCTTCCCCGCGGGCAGGCAGGCTCGGCACGAGGGCGGAACGCCACGGCGGGCGCACGACCGGGCCGTCAGAAAGATTCTTACTACTGAGGTTCTCTGTCAAGTATTGCCTCCCCCTGCCGGACGTCCACCTGCTGGGAGCCGGAACACCGCCGCCGGCCCGGGTGTTCGTCCGGGCAGCAGCCGCCCGTGAAGGAGGACCAGCCGTGCCGCCGTCCACCCGTCCCCTGCGAAAACTGGGGTTTCTCACCATCGGCCTGTTCGACGGCGAAGATCCACGCCCCGGGCACGAATCCACGCTGCGGATCATCGAACTGGGCGAGCAGCTCGGCTTCGACAGCGCGTGGGTGCGGCACCGGCACCTGCAGTACGGCATCTCGTCCCCGGTCGCGGTGCTCGCCGCGGCCACCCAGCGCACCCACCGGATCGAGCTGGGAACCGCGGTCATCCCGCTGGGCTGGGAAAACCCGCTCCGGCTCGCCGAAGATCTGGCCACTGTGGACGTTCTGTCCGGCGGACGGCTCAATCCCGGCGTGAGCGTCGGCCCGCCGAGGCACTACGACAAGGTCCGCGAGGCGCTCTATCCGGACACCGGCGACCTGGAGGACTTCGGCTACGGCCGCGTCTCCCGGCTGCTGTCGCTGATCCGCGGCGCACAGGCCTCCGGATTCCATGGCCAGGAAGGAATCGAGGTGTTCTCCGACCGCGTCCAGCCACAGTCCTCCGGCCTCGGCCGCCGCCTCTGGTACGGCGGCGCGAGCAGCCGTTCGGCGCAGTGGGCCGGCGAGCAAGGAATGAACTACCTGACCAGCAGCGTCGTCCGCGCCGAGGGAGCCGGGCGGTTCGAGGAGATCCAGCTCTCCCATATCCAGACGTTCCGCGCGCACCATCCGGAAGGCGAACTCGCCCGCGTGTCCCAAGGCCTCGTCGTGATCCCTACTGACAGCGCCACCTCGGAACAACGCGCCAAGTACCAGGCGTACGCAGCGAAACGGCTGCCACGCACGACGCAGCCGCAAGGCCCGGCGAAGATGCTCTTCTCCCCCGATTTCGTGGGTTCCTCGGCGGAACTTGCCGAGCGGCTCGACACACACCTCGCCTTCCGCGAGGTCGATGAGGTCGCCTTCGCGCTCCCGTTCACCTTCGAGCACGAGGACTACGTACAGATCCTCACCGACCTCGCGACCCGGCTCGGCCCGCGGCTGGGCTGGAAACCGGCCGCCTGAACGTCACCGGCGATGCCCCCGCCGCCAGACCGCGCGGGTGTTCAGCATCGCGGAGAGCTGCGTCGTCGGATCCCCGTCCACGAGCACCAGATCCGCCACAGCACCCGGCTCGATCCGGCCGCGGTCGGTGAGACCGAACCGATCCGCGGTCCGCCGCGTCGCCGCGTTCAGCGCCTCCACCGGGCTGAACCCGCCGGCTTCCAGCAGGCGAAGCTCGTCGTGCAGGCTGGCGCCGTGGGCGAGCCCCAGCCCGCCGAGGTGGGAGGCGTCGGTCCCGGCCAGGATCTCGACGCCGGCTTCGCGTAGCCGCGCGATCGAGCGCAGGGCGACCGACAGGTCGGCACCCCAGCCGAACTCCTGGCTCAGGTTGTCCCGCACCGCCTCGTCCAGCCGCGAAGCCACCCGCCGATCGGCCGCCAGCCGCGGACCGGAACCGTCGGCGGCAGCGGAAGCCGTGACCGCGAGCGTGCTGATCACGAACATGTCCTGCGCGCGCATCCTGGTCAGCAGGTCGTCGTCGATCACCTCGTCGTAGAGCAGGTGCGTGACCCCGTCCGCGCCCACGTCGACCGCCAGCCTCGTGGCCGCCGCGCTGAAGGTGTGCACCAGCGCGAGCATCCCGTGCTCGTGCGCCGCCGCCACCGCTGCGGCCACGACATCCGGCGGCACCGTGGGCAGCGAAGTACCCATCGCCGCGCCGTCCTCGACCATGATCTTGAGATAGTCCGCGCCCTCGGCGAGGCGGCCCTCCACGAACGCCGCCGCCTCTTCCGGGACGGCGGCGGTGGGCCACACCGGATCGCCCATCCCGCGCCGTACCTGGTGGGGATGCCCGTCAGGATGCGCCAGGCCCCACGAGGAAGAGCGAACGTCGGCCAGCCCGAAATCCGTACGCACCTTCTCCCGGAGCGGGGCCATCACGGCCGGCACCGACATCATGTCCAGCTCGGTCGTCACGCCGAAGTCCAGCGCGGTGCGAAGCCCTTCCTCGTCGGAGTGGGTGTGGGCGTCGATCAGGCCCGGCAACAGGGTTCCGCCGCGGCCGTCGATCTCCGGCACCCCCGGCGGCACCTCGTGGCCGACCGAGGTGATCGTCCCGTCCGCCACGACGACCACCGAAGCGTCCGCCACCTGCGTCCCGGTGAACACCCGGGCGTTCGTGACCGCGAACCGGCTCACGGCTCCTCCTCACCGCCGCGGCCCCGCCGCGGACTGTATTGCGCAGTACAGAAACGTGTGCGGCAGAATGTATCAGTGAGTACAGCGCCGCTGTACCGAGGGGTACAGGAGTCGCCGTGAGCCACACACCCAGCACCGCGCGGGGCCGCGCGACCCGGCAGCGCATCCTCGACGCGACCGCGGAGCTGATCCAGCGCCGTGGCGTCGCGGCCGTGACGCTGGACGACGTCGAGCGCGCCGCGGACGTCGGCCGCAGCCAGCTCTACCACTACTTCGACGACCGGGACGATCTCGTCCGCGCCGTCGTTCATTCCACTGTGGACACAGTGCTGGCTGCGCAGGAACCGTTGCTGCAAAGGCTGGACTCGCTGGCCGGCATCGACCGCTGGTTCGCCGCGATCGTGGCGAACGGGACCCGCCACGACGCCGTCGGCGGCTGTGCGATCGGTTCCTTGGCCGCCCAGCTCGGCGGCCGCGACGAGCTGGCCCGGCAGGCATTCGTGGACGCCTTCGCCCGCTGGGAGGCCCCGCTCATCGCCGGACTGCGGCAGATGCAGGAATCCGGCGAGCTGCGCGCGGACAGCGACGTTACGGAGCTGGCCGACCTCACCATGGCCGCCATCCAGGGCGGCCTGCTGCTGGCCCAGGTCCGCCGCAAGCCGGACCAGCTGCGCCTGGCGCTGCGCGGCGCGCGGGCCGCCCTCGAAAACGAACTCGTCCCCCGGGCGTAAGCCGGTTAGCTGCCGTTCTCCGGCTCCAGTGCCGCGGTCAGCGTCCGCACGCACAGCGCGTGCAGCTCGTCCCGGCCGATCCGCCTGTGCAGCAACCATTCCACGCTGCTCACCCGCACGAACGAAAGCCAGGCCAGCAACGCCACTCCCACGGCTTCCCGGCGTGGCCCGGGGACTTCGAGCGCGTCCAGCAGCCTGCTCCGCAGCGTCGCCAGCTCGTCGGTGATGATGCTCTGGATCACCGGATCACCGGCCAGGTCCCGGTTCGCCGCCAGCACCGTCGTCGCGTTCGCCTCGAAGTAGTCGAAATGCGCGTCCAGCCCCGCGGCGACCCAGTCGCCCACCGCACCGGGCGAACCGGCCCCGGTCACCGCGACCAGTTCGTCCGTAGCCCGCCGGTAGACCGCCGCGAACAGGTCCCGCTTGCTCGGGAAATACCGGTACACCAGCGCGCGGGACACCCCCGCGGCCGCGCCGACCTCGTCCATCCGCACCTCGTGGTACGGCCGTTCGGCGAACAACCGGGCACCGATCCCGATCAGCTGCGCCCGCCGCGCGCCGGGGTCCAGGCGTCGACCGCTCATCCCGGCAGTTTACTTGACACGTGTACACCAAGTGCCTAGCCTCGCCTTATTGGACACGTGTACAGCAAGGGGGCGGCCGTGCCGGATTACACGTCCACGCTGTACGCCGAGCGTGATGCCGGCGACCAGCGCACCGCCGAGCAGTGGGCCCGCGCCGTCTGGGAGGACGCGCCGTTGCCGATGCGGATGTTCCTGCGCGCCGGCTGGCGCTGCCTCGGCCTGCGGAGCCCCCGGGCGCCGGACCGCGTGCTGGGCTGGACGATCGCCGAGTCCACTCCGGACAGTGTCGTGCTCGAGATCCCGTCGCGGATCATGACCGCCCGCACGCGATCCGGCTCGGCACCGGCTACGTGCAGTGGACCACCGAGGTCGACTTCCACCGCTGCCCCGCGCGGATGCTGTGGTCGCTCGCCGTACCGGTCCACCGCCGCGTGATCCCCGCGCGGATGCGCCGGGTCGCGCGCCCCACCCCGCCGGGCGACCGGCAACACCGCCTCGTCACCAGCGTCCAGCGAAAGCTGATCAATCCGGCGCTGTCCCGCCTGCCCAGCCAGACCCTGCTGGAAACCACCGGCCGTACCTCCGGACTGCCCCGGCGCACCCCGATCTCCGGGCGCCGCACCGGCGACCGGTTCTGGCTCGTGTCGGAATTCGGCCTGCGCTCGCACTATGTCCGCAACATCCAGGCCGACCCGCATGTCCGCCTCCGGCTGCACGGACACTGGCACCATGGCGTCGCCCGTCTCGTTCCCGAGGACGACATCCGTGCCCGGCTGAAGTCCCTGCCGCGGATGGACAGCGCTGTCATCCGCACGGTCGGCACCGATCTGCTCAGCATCCGCATCGACCTGGACTGAGCCCCTCCCGTTTATTCCCGTCCACACCACAAATCCCAAACGCTGGGTACAGCTGACGCGTCCCGCGGTCCGGCGGACACTGCCGGTATCGAACGGTGTCGGACGGCGGAGGGACGCAGCATGACAGCGGTTACCGGACCACGGCTCGCGGTCGCACTGGACGGCGCCGGCTGGCATCCGGCAGCGTGGCGGGAACCCGACGCACGCCCGTCCGACCTGTTCACCGCCGGGTACTGGGCCGATCTGGTGCGGCAGGCCGAAGCCGCGCACCTCGATTTCGTCACCTTCGAAGACTTCCTGTCCCTGCGCACCCCTTCGGCAACCGGCGTACGCACCGACGTCGTGCAGCCGCGGCTGGACGCAGTCCTGATCGCTTCGCGGGTCGCGCCACTCACCTCGCACATCGGGCTCATTCCGACCGCCGTCGTCACGCACACCGAGCCGTTCCACCTGTCGAAGGCGATCGCCACACTCGACTACGTCAGCACCGGCCGGGCCGGCGTACGCGCGCAGGTTTCCGGAAGCCTCGAAGAATTCCGGCACTTCGGCCGCCGGACGCCTGGGAGTACGGAGGACCTCTTCGACGAGGCCGCCGATTACATCGAGGTGCTCCGCCGTTTGTGGGACAGCTGGGAAGACGGCGCCGAAATCCGCGACGTCGCCACCGGCCGGTTCGTCGATCGGGACAAGCTGCACTACATCGATTTCGAAGGCCGCTGGTTCTCCGTCAAAGGCCCGTCGATCACCCCGCGCCCGCCGCAAGGACAGCCACCTGTCGCCGCGCTGGCACACAACCCCGTCGCCTACCGCCTCGCCGCCCGCCAAGCCGACCTCGTCTACGTGACCCCCACCGACCGCACCCACAGCGAGTCGATCGTCGCCGAGGTCCGCGCCGCAGAATCCGGCCGCCACCTGCAGATCTTCGCCGACCTGGTCGTCTTCCTCGACGAAACCACGCAGGCCGCCGCCGACCGCAAGGCCCGGCTCGACTCCCTCGCCGAGTTCACCTCCGACGCGCACGTCTTCACCGGCACCCCCGCCGCCCTGGCCGACCTGCTGCTCGACTGGCAGACGAGCGGCCTGTCCGGTTTCCGCCTCCGTCCGGGCGCTCTACCCCACGACCTCACCGCGATCACCGACGGACTCGTACCCGAACTACGCGACCGCGGCGCTTTCCGCACCGGCTACGAAGCCGGCACCCTGCGCGGGCTGCTCGGCCTGCCCCGCCCCGCCGCCCGTTACGCCGCCTGATCCCGGCTGGAGACCCCATGACCAAGCAGATCCACCTCGCCGCGCACTTCCCCGGCGTCAACAACACGACCGTGTGGAGCGATCCCGAGGCAGGCAGCCACATCGAATTCAGCTCGTTCGTGAAACTGGCCCAGACCGCCGAACGCGCCAAGTTCGATTTCTTCTTCCTCGCCGAAGGCCTGCGCCTGCGAGAACAGGCCGGGCAGATCTACGACCTCGACGTCGTCGGCCGCCCCGACACCTTCACCGTGCTGGCCGCCCTTGCCGCCGTGACCGATCGCCTCGGCCTCGCCGGCACCATCAACTCCACCTTCAACGAACCGTTCGAGGTGGCCCGGCAGTTCGCGTCCCTGGACCATCTCTCGGCCGGCCGCGCCGCCTGGAACGTCGTCACCTCCTGGGACGCCTTCACCGGCGAAAACTTCCGCCGCGGCGGTTTCCTCCCCCAAGACCAGCGCTATGCACGCGCCAAGACCTTCCTCCAGACCGCCACGGAACTCTTCGATTCCTGGCATGGCACAGAAGTAGTAGCGGACAAAGTGACCGGCCAGTTCCTGGACAACGTCACCGCCGGCACCTTCGCCCACCACGACGACCATTTCACCATCGATGGCCAGTTCCCCGTCCCCCGCAGCCCGCAAGGCCGCCCCGTGATCCTGCAGGCCGGCGACTCCGAGGAAGGCCGCGAATTCGCCGCCTCCACCGCCGATGCGATCTTCACCCGCCACGGCACCCTCGAAGCAGGCCAAGCTTTCTACTCCGATGTCAAGTCCCGCCTGGCCGCCTACGGCCGCACCCCCGACCAGCTGCTCATCCTCCCCGCCGCCACCTTCACCCTGGCCGACACCGACGCCGAAGCCCACGAAAAAGCCCACGAAATCCGCCGCGCCCAGGTCAGCGAGCAAACCGCCCTGAAATTCCTCGAACAACTCTGGAACACCGACCTCAGCGCCCACGACCCGAACGGCCCCCTCCCGTCTTTCGACCCGGTCGTAGGCCAGGCCCAGATCGCCCAAGGCCGCGCCAGCGTCCGCATGTACCGCGACCCCGTGGCAACCGCCCGCGAATGGCGCGCCCTTTCCGAAGCGAAGTCCCTCACCACCCGCGACCTGATCATCGAAGTCACCGGCCGCCAGACCTTCATCGGCTCCCCCCACACCATCGCGACCGCCCTCAACACCTACGTCCAATCCAACGCCGCCGACGGCTTCATCCTGGTCCCCCACGTCACCCCCGGCGGCCTAGACGACTTCGCCACCCAGGTCGTCCCCCTCCTCCAGGACCAGGGCGTCTTCCGGGAGGACTACGAGGGCCCGACCTTGCGGCATCACCTGGGCTTGGCGCCGTGATCGACTTCTGCCCCGACCAGCTGGTTCGCTCTCGGCTGATGAGATGACGGGAACATGTGATCTTTTCATGTCGGGGGGTGGGAGTGGTGGCCACCCCCCTGAATTGGGCCGGCCGACTGTCGTATACTCTCTTCATCAGCAAGCAAGTCCGAGTGGCGGAATGGCAGACGCGCTAGCTTGAGGTGCTAGTGCCCTTAACGGGCGTGGGGGTTCAAGTCCCCCCTCGGACACCAGTCTTGGTGAGGCTTCACCAAGCACGTGACGTTTCACTCAACTCTATGGAGTGAAACGTGTCCTCCTAAGGAGTTTTTCGGTCTCACGGGCTGTCATGCCCGATAGTCAGTTCGACGGCAGCGCACTTGCATCCGAGCAGGTTGGCGCGACGATAGGGGAATGACCGAACCCGTCCGGGCACCGACACGCCTCCGTCGCCCCCGGGAGCAATTGATCGCGGCGCTCGTGCCGGACGCAGCGAAACCTCTCCCGTCGCCTGCCCCGCTGCCGACCCTTGCCGCACCGCGCCTGCCCGCCGGTTCCGGGTCCGGGCTGCTGATCGGCACGGCGCGCATTGACCGTACCGGCCGTGTCCACGAGCGCTCGCTGTTCCGCGCCCTCGGGTGGGGCCCGGGCCGGCGACTGGCGCTGGAGACAGTCCGCGGGCTGATCGTCATCGCGCCCGATCCCGGCGGCGGGCACGCGGTCGACCGCCGGGGCGCCATCACGTTGCCCGCCGCGGCACGCCGGATGTGCGGCATCGAACCCGGTCCGCCGCTTCTTCTCGCCGCAGCGGTGCGCGAACAGGTCCTCGTCGTCCATCCGGCAACGCTCGCGGCCCACCTGCTGGCCGAGCACTACCGCACTGCGGCCGGTCTGCGCCGTGAGAACTGACCCAGCCCGCGTCGCCGCCGCGCGCCGCATCCTGACGCAGCTCGGCGTAGACGTCGTCGACCTGCAAGACCAGGACGCCGGCCCCAACGTTCCAACCCTGGCCGACTACCTTCCCCACGTCATCGCCGCGGCCGGCCCCGGCGCGAACCGCACCTACGGCACCTACTGGACCCGGATGCTCACCACCTGGGGTTCACGGCGCCTGGACCAGATCGCGGCCAGCGACATCGAGGCGATGCAGCGCGACATGACCGCCACCGCCCGGTCACGACGCAACAGCCGCCACGGTCGCCACGCCGGCGAGCACGTCGTCGCCGCGGCCCGCGCCATCTACAACCGGGCCATCGCGGACGGCCTGATCGCCTCCACCGCCAGCCCCGCACATCGCGTCGCCAAACCACGCAGACTCCCGAGCACCCGACGAGCGCTGACAACCCAAGAACTCGACCAGATCAACACCGCCGCCCGTACCAGCGGCAACGACGTCGTCCTCGACGCGCTGCTGCTGCGCCTGCATACCGAAACCGCCTGCCGCCGCGGCGGCGCGCTCGGCCTGCGCCTGACCGACCTTGACACGCACCACTGCCTGGTACGGCTGGAGGAAAAAGGCGGCACCGTCCGCTGGCAACCCGTCAGCCCCGCCCTCGCGCTGAGCCTGGCCGACCACGCCGCCGCCCGCGGCACCACCCTGCACACCGACCAACTCCTCCGCTACCACAACGGCCGCCCGCTGACCACGCGGCGCTACGACCACCTCTGGTACCGGCTCGGGCAGGAACTTCCCTGGATCGCCGCCCAAGGCATCTCCACGCACTGGCTGCGCCACACCACCCTCACCTGGGTCGAACGCCACTTCGGCTACGGCGTCGCCCGCGCCTACGCCGGCCACACCGACAACACCGGCCCCGCCACCACCACCTACATCAAAGCCGATCTCCAAGCCGTGGCCACAGCCCTCGCCGCCATGACCGGACAACCACACCCCCTGGCACGTCCCTAACCCGCCCGAAGTCAGCAACAGGGAAATGTCCGATGCGTCCAACGGTGTGCCCTCACCGGTGCCACTGATGCAGTTCGATAACGCAAACGACACCACGCCCAGCATCATGTCAAGCCTCGGGTTTGGTGGAGACGGGATTAGTACTCCAGCAGCACTTCGTGATCTATGGTGCATCGTCGCTGGTAGTGGGCTTGTCGCGCGCGGTATTGGTGGCGTCTGCGCCAGTGGGACCAGGCCCAGGTCACGACGCGGTCGACCGGTGTGGTGATCAGGTGTGCCAGGAGACGCTTGGCCTCGCCCAGCGTGACTGGGATGGGGCTGCTACCAGGGCTTTGGGGGCAATCGCGGCAGTGAGTGGCCGAAGCCCTCCGCGACCACGCCGATCCGCAGCCCGCCCTCAAGTTTCTTCAGCTCCGCGGCGTAGTCGACACGATGGACATCGCTCGGCTGACGTGGGTCCTTGCTGTCGGGCCCGGCCAGGACGGTCAGCATCGCCGCCGCGTCCGCCACGGTCGGCGTGATCGGGCCAAGGTGGTCGATCGACTGCTCGATCGGGAACGCACCGGTGTACGGGACCAAGCCGAACGTCGGCTTGTGCCCGACCACACCGCAGAACGCCGCCGGGATCCGGATCGACCCGCCCTGGTCCCCGCCGAGGGCGAGGTCGACCGCGCCCGAGGCGACCAGCGCCGCGCTCCCACTCGACGATCCGCCGCTCGACCTCCGCTCGTCCCACGGATTCCGCACCGGCCCGTTCTTCGCGGTGTGCGATCCGCCTGAGAAGCACAGGTCCTCGCACACTGATTTGCCGGCGATGGTCGCGCCCGCGTCCAGCAACCGCGCCACCACGGTGGCGTCCTCGGCGGGCACGAAGCCGCGGACGGTCTCCGAGCCGTTCATCATCGGCACGCCCGCGACGGCGATGTTGTCCTTCACCGCGACTCGCCGCCCTTCCAGCGGCCCGCCCGAATCGCCCGTGATGTCCGTCGTGACATACCAAGCGCCAAGCGGGTTTTCCGCTGGTTCGGCCCACCCGCGCCGCGGCGGTCGCGGCGCGGTCTGCTCGTACAGGTCGTCGATTGCCTGCCACGAACCGAGCAGGCCCGCGGCCGCGCTGTGATAGACGGCCAGGTCGTCCTCGGCGATGTCGAGCCGCAGCTCGGCCGCGAGCCCGGCGATCGCATCCCGCGACGGAAGCTCCATGCCGATCCTCCTCGTGTTCCTCTGCTTGGCCCGCCAGAGAACGCGCCGCACCGAGGCCGGTCAACGCAGCCGGAGAGGTTGGATAGCGACAGACAACGTCGCGGCACCGAGATGCTCTGCGCACCCGTGACTAGGCACGAAAGACTTGACCGGCGCCCGTGGTTGGCGCACTGTTGTCGGATGCCGGGTTGGCACCCCATCGCCACCGCCGACCGCCCGCCCCCGGAACGTGCCAAGTACTGGCGGGTGTGCGTCAGCGACCAGTTCGTCCGGCTCGCCGTCGAGCCCGCCGCAGGGACGCTGCGCGGAGAAGTCGAGGGCAACGATCTCGCGGAGACCCGGCTGCGGCGGATCCGCGCAACCCGGCACGCCTTCGAGCGCCGAGCCAGAGACATCCGCGCCGGCGACCCGGCGGTACTGCACCTACTGCTGTTGAACCACGGACGAACCCGGGTCGAGCAAGACGGCCGCATCGCGGCGCTGGTGCCCGGCAACCTCCTGCTCTACGACAGCTCCCGCCCGTTCCGGTTCGAGACAAGCAGCGAATTCCAATTCACGATCTGTCTGCTGCCGAAGCGGTTGCTGCCGTTGCCTGAGCGGGTGCAACGGGACCACACCGCCCGCGTCTTCCCCACGGCCGACGGGATCGGCGCCGCCTTGGCACCGATGCTCACCTCGCTGCTGCGCCCTGCCTCCACCCCCGCACCCGGGCCAGCAGCAGGCGGTGCAACAGGCCATCGTGAACATGTACGTCGCGCTGATGTCCGACGAGTTGGACGACGGGGCATGCCCCGTCCGTCCACCTGTCCATGGCGAAGTCGTTCATCGTGCGCAATCTGGGCGACCCGGACCTGGCCCCGGCGGATGTTGCCGCGGCAGGCAACATCTCGCTCAGTTATCTGCACCGCCTGTTCGCTGCTGACGGTGCCGCCGTCTTCGGATACCTGCGTGAGCAACGGCTCCAGGCCGCCTACCGGGATCTGCTCAACCCAGGCGGTGAACCCGTCGTGCGGATCAGCCAGCGATGGGGACTTCGAAGCGCGGCCCACTTCAACCACCTGTTCAAGAAGCGCTTCGGTGTCGCGCCTGGCGAACTCCGGCGAACGTCGTCTGGGGCATGATCCGTGGCGACCCAGCACGAGCGTCGCCCGGCAGTTCGGCTCTGCCCGGCGTTCTGCTAGGACACATTCGGGGCGGCACTGTGTTTCGCCGCCCCGTTGACCACATCCGCGGGAAATGCCTCGCGGTGAACGCCCTCGTCCGGATGTTTGTTAAGCGCTTGCAGCTGGTCCGCGACCTCGGGCGCTCCGTAGCCGCGCACCACCCCGATGAAGTTGTCCACAATGTCGTAACTCTGCTTCGGAGTAAGCCGTCCGAGCAGACCGATCACTGCCTGCGCGATCAGGACCGGCATGGCTGGCTCGTGCCATTGCGCAAGCTGGGCCACGAGATCGTCCCCGTCCAGCACCCCGGCCAGCTCACCAAGCCGCGGCGACCTCTCCAGCAGGGTGTAGACACGGGCGGTGGCAGGGTCGGCGAGGCACTCGTCCCGGATGAATTGAGCACGGGCGCGGGCTTGTTGCCTGGCAAGTTCGTCAAGTTCGAGTTCGTGGCGCATCCGCTGCACTTCTCGAGCGCGTGCGGCGGTCTCCTCGTCGAGTTTGACCCGGCAATACACGTCGCTTATCCGGGCGTCCTTGGTCGATTTCGACGTCAGCTCTGCCAATTCGCCGGCGACTCGGTGCTGAAGGTAGCCGCAACGGAGCCCGCCGATGCGGCGGGCCGCAGGCCGGATGACCTTGTCCGCGGCCGGGACGATCAGGTCCAGCGGATCGGGAGGCGACTGGCCGCGACGTGACCGGACACGTGCGCGAACGGTCAGAGTGACCTTGAACGCGACGTCGTCATCCACACTCGGATAATGGTCATGGTGCACGTAGTCCCGCAGGTCGTGCCAGCGCCCCGCGCCCCACGTCATGCCGCGTGATCCGTTCCGTCGGCGGGGTCCTCGCCGCGAAGGCGGCGGGAGAAGTCACCGTCGAAGAGTTTGGTCAAGTTCAGATAGATGCGTTCACGTTCAGCGGTATCACTGCCATCTCCGGATTCGTGCCAGGTGAACACATAGTGGCGGAGGTGCTCGCGCGGCGAGACAACGCCCGGTTGTTCGGGATGATCCACCGCCTTGCGCAACAACCCGAGTACTTCGTCCCGCAGGTCGGACCGCCACATTGCGACATCCAGCCACTGGTGCACGGTCGCGTGCACCACGGATTCGGCTTCTTTGCTTGCCTGCGGCGAAAGCAAGACGGTCCAGCCGGCGGTCAGGCCGTCGGGCGAGGGAGTGAAGCAGACGTCGTCGCGTCGAGCGAGAAGCGTGGGAATGTCGTTGTTCTCGTCGGTCTTCGCAGCTAGCGCACTGAAAGCCCGATACGCGACCGCGGCGGTGTCGACGTTCTTGCACCAAGCGATCACAGTTTCGAACAGCGTCTCCCGCACCGACGTGTCGTCCCACAACGTGATGACGCTGCGCTCGACAGCCTTGGCGATCTCCTCGTCGGCAACCACGGCGACATGCCTGAGCCGACGGAGTGCCTTGCCGGTGTGCCGCCGGCCGAACTCAAGGCCGCATACCTCCGCGACTGCTCGCCACAACGCGAGGTCTTTCCTCTTGGCCCATTTCAAGAGCATGGTGTGGATGTAGCGGTGCGTGCTGGACTGAGTGGCGGCCTCGTCGAGTGCCGCGACGAAGACTGGCCACAACTTCGAGTCGTGCCACGTGTCGGCGAGCTTGCCGAGCGGTTCCGGGCGCTCCTGCCGCACCGCCCAGTGAACCGCGAACCGGGCGATGCGGGCCGCGAGTTCTTGCAGCTGGTCACTGGAAACGGAGTCGAACGTCTTCCCGTGCGTGTCGGTTGGCGCATCCGCCAGCCAGGCCATGAAAGCTGCGCGAGAAAACGGGCGATCAGTCCAGAAGTAGTGCAGTGCCGCGTCGTCCCATCCGTCGTGCCGGAACACGACGGTGTCGTTGTCCGAGAGATCGGCTTCGACAGCATCGACGAGTTCGATGATGCCGGGTGCGTCGAGTGCGGCGAGGCCCGGTTGGTCCTGGCCGCTGAGCGTTCCCTCCAGCTTGCTGGCCAGCGCGTAAACATAGGAGCCGGGCGCACCGGGCAACGCCGCCGCGGCGAGCAGGAAGCTTCGTTGCACGCTCGTCCGCTCTTGCTTCCGGTGCCACTCGAGCAAGGGCTTGCGCCAGTTCCGCTTGGCTTCCACCACGGTCTGCACCCGGCGGGCGAACCAGCGGTCACCGCCGTCGGAGAGGTCCGCATAGTCCGGATCTTTGTCGTCCGCCTTGATCGCGACCAGCTGGTCCGGATTCGCGCGGTGCGCCGAGCGGATCAACTCGACGATCTCGAGAACTTCAGCCGGCGGCCGACCATCAAGCATCCGTTGGATCGGCTTGGCCTCGAGCCAGCGAGTCACGTCCAGCTCCGGCTCCCGAAACCGCAGAGCTTTCCGCACCATGTCCGCCGGCACCGCGGCACCGATCTCGGCTTCCATGTCCTTGACGTCCTCGTCCACGCAGCCGGCCCACTGCTCAGGACTGATCAGGAAAATCAACCAGGACTCGCGGCGCTCGAGTTCTGCCGCCAACTGGGTGAGCGTCATGCGGAAGAGCCGCGAATGAAGCCGGAAGCCCTCCTCGTCCGGTGGGACCTCGACCACATACGCCCAACGGCGGTGTTTCGCGGGCAGCCGGTCGACCGGAAACGTTTCGCCGCCCCCGAAATGCAAGGCTCCGACCTTGACCTGCTGCCGGCTCTGCCGGCGGAGAGTGGCGAGCATTGCGTGAGCGATCACCGTACGGCCGGTACCCGGCTGCCGGGCGATGGTGAGCAGCCGGGCACCGTCGCGCCATTTCGCGTAGGTGCTGTCGAAACCCTCGGGAGGCGCGAACAGCTGCAAGGTCAGATTGAGGTAGTCGTCATCGGCGTTGAGGTGCTCGAGCGCCGCCTGTACCTCGTTGACGACCTTAACGCCGTTCATTTCACCGAGTACGAGATTTCCGGAGAAGGTGGACTGCACGCCGGACCCGTCCGGTCCGACGTTCAGTTGCGGATGCTCATCAGACCTGCGCTCTTCGACGACTGGAGGCTGCCACGGGGAGAAATCTTCTCCCACGGGAGCAGGAGACGTTGACGACTCCCCCACGTTTTCGGATATCGGCACCTCCTGCGGCCCCAACCGCTGTTCGCCGCCAGTCTCGTCGGAGGGCTGGCTCATCCGATCGGCCCGTTGATTTCGACAGCGGTGAATTCCCCGGTCTCGCGGACCACGCCGTCGTTGAACTTGACGGCCACCCTGGCCGTACTGGCGATCGAGGTCGCTTTCACCGCAGTGGCAGAACCATCGATGTCAGCGCGCTCCATCTCGACCTCGACCCCGCTCTGCTTGAGTCCAGCGGCCAGGTCAAGAGGCTGCCCGGTCAACGACTCGACGTGCCGGCAGACGGCGTCGAAGGCCTCGACCAGCTCCCTGTCGGCAACCTCGAGCCGAGCGCCGTCGACGATGTACTTCCGTAGAACTTCAACCTGCCGTTCCAGATCATCGAGCGTGCGCGCTTCCTGATCGCCGGTCTTCGTCTCTGCACCGGCCGCGGACCGGCGCTTGTCCAAGACTTTGCCGGATTGGTCGAACACGAGCTTCACCAACTGGGGAAGGACGGCGGCGCTGACTGTGGTCAACGTTAAGGGGTCAGGCACGAGACACTCCCGGAACGTGGAGACACCGGCGTGCGGTCAAATCGCAGGCCGGCCGACGGTCACTGTCGGTCCCGACACACTCGCACAGAGGCAGGGGCTCCAGCCAGCAACAATCAGCGTTTCCACACAGCTGGACTGTTCTTCCTTAAATCTCGATCAATTGCGTATCCAGCCGCAAGCCGAGTGCACGGTATCCGGCGGCTACACCAGTCCGGTCGAGTCGTGCGGCTGATCGAGAATCCGGTCTCGAACCCTGCCGAGCGCAGCAGCGATCGTCTCCAGCTCATCAGGCGTGAGGTCATCCGCAGCTCGCGCGCCAGGCCGCCGGCAAGGCGGACAAGAACTTCGTACTGGACGTCGGTAGGTCCCGCGTCGCGCTTGACCTGCTGGTCCAGCAGGGCGGCTGCGCCGTAGAAGGCATACCGGGCGCGCGTCTTCCCCGTGTCCATCCGGAAGAAGTCGTAGTAAGAGTACGGAGCATCGGCGCAGCTGCCTTGGCCGGCCAGCGCCTGCAGCCGACCGCAACGACGCCGTCCGGCCTGTTCTTGGCCCGACAGCGTCGTCGCGGTGCCGGTTCCCGGTCGCGGTCGATGATCCCTGCCCCGGTCCGCGAAGGCGAAACCGTGGGTAGTCCACGCTGGCGACTCAGAATGTCGCCAACCGGAATCAGTTTCCGCGCCTCCGCGGTCAGGGTGACGGACCGCCGCCCTGACCGTCAGACAGCGCACCTCAGCGCCGGCGACGCCTCACTCTTCGACCGCGATGAACCGGCAGGGAGCTGCGCCACCGTTGCGAACGACGAGCGGCAGAATGATCATCCGGACCCTGTTCGCCCGGATTTCCGAAGCCTCGACCAGGCACTTGCAAATCGCGAGCGTACTGTTCAGCAGCTCCTTGTATCCGCCTTTGCCGGCCTCCGGCGGCAGTGTGGGACGCCTCACCTGATTCGGCCCCGGTTCCGGAGAGTCCAGCAGTCGCTCACTCGCTTCGATCGAAGGCCACGGCTTCGGACGGGGAACCAGTTGCTCAGCGCCCGCGGACCAGCTCCAACCCTGGTAGCGCGCCGTCATGATCAGCGGCGCATGCGTCATCAGGATGGCGGACTTGTGCGCGCGCATCGCTTCGCTCATCTCAACGCACGCGTCGTAACTCCACCCCGGCCCATCCAGGACGTAGCTGGGGCCCATCTCGAACGCACGGGACTTGCTGCCCCAACCCGTTCGCACCAGTACATCGTCCCCCTCGCGGTAGTCTGCTTTCTCGACCGCTCGCTGGATGTCCTCGCCCGTGATCTCGTACCGTTCCGTACCTGGAACGTCCAGAATGACCGTGGGCCGGAGAACGAGCGACTCCAGCCGTACCTCGTCAAGGCGCTCGGTGAAGATGCCATCGTCGGCGAACGGCATCGAACCGTACGGGGCGTTCGGCGCCCACACCGTCATGAACGGGCTTCCCGACTCCTCATCGATCTTGTAAGCTGTACGCCGCATACCATGCCATTCATACTGAGAGCTTGTCTTATTTGGCGAGTTTCTTGTAGCAGGTGATGGTGGCGCCGAGGGTGAGGAAGGCGAGGTAGTGGCTCGGTTTGCGTTCGTAGCGGACGGTCAGGCGCCGGTAGCCGGTCAGCCAGGCGATCGTTCTTTCAATCACCCACCGGTGTTTGCCGAGTTTCTCAGCGGATTCGATGCCCTTGCGGGCGATACGAGGGATGATCCGGCGCTGGCGGAGCCAGTCACGCAGGGCGGGGATGTCGTAGGCCTTGTCGGCGTGCAGCTTGACGGGCTTGCTGCGCCGTGGTCCGCGGCGGGAGCGGACGGCGGGGATCGCGTTGACCAGGGGTTTGAGTGCGTGGCTGTCGTGGGTGTTGGCCGCGGAGATGGCGACGGTCAGCGGCAGGCCAGCCCGGTCGGACAGCACATGGATCTTCGAGCCGGGCTTGCCGCGGTCGACCGGACTCGGCCCGGTCAGTCCGCCCCTTTTTTGGCCCTGACGGACGCTCCGTCGAGGACCGCGCGGGACCAGTCGATCATGTCCTGGCTGCCCAGTTCGTCCAGCACCGCCCGGTGCACATCGCGCCACAGTCCCGCGGCCGCCCACTCGGAGAACCGGCGATGCGCGGTGGGCACCGTGACCCCGAAGCTCGGCGGCAGATGCCGCCAAGCGCACCCGCTGGTCAGCACGAACACGATCGCCGTGAACACTGCCCGATCGTCCACCCGGGACATTCCGCCACCCTGTGGGCGCGTCTTTCCCGCCGGGATCAGCGGTTCCACCAGCGCCCACAACTCGTCGGGCACCAGCCGCCGCGACAATTCGTCCATCACAAGTCATGATCTTGCCCGCACCTCAACCAACATCCAAGTGAGACACGCTCTAAGGACCGCGACCGGCGTGAATTGTGGCCGATTTGTCTCACCAGTGGCCTGACGTTTGACGATCCAGAATGCGAGCTGCTTGAGGCCACCTGGGATCTTGTCACCCAGCGTGTGTTCGGGCACGAGACGCATACCCAGCTGGCGTAGCCCGTCTGCCCATGCTGCAGCGACACGGAAGTCCGGATCGTCATCAGGATCGTTCGGATCTCCGGGGATGAAGAATTGGCTGACCATGCCGGTGTCGGCGCAGCCACGCCGGACGGCGAACTTCGGATCTCCGACTAGCGCAACCGCTGCTCCAACTCACGGATCCGGACGTCCTTGTCCGCCTCCGAACCCGACTCCACCACACCCGAAGGCCGTCTCCTTTGCTCATCGTTGCGGACCCCACACCCGCACCGTCTCCGCGTTCAACCCCAAAATGCTTGGCCGTCCGCGCGATCGCACCACGCCCCGAACCGAGCTCCCGCTCCAGCTCAATCACCATCACGACCGCGCACAGTCCGAACCAGCCAGCGGGATGGCGGTGTCGAACTTCCTTCGCACATACGACAAGTCGTCCAGCAGCTGCGACGATGTGACCCGGCGTGTCCGTCCATTGCCGACCAACGAGCACAAGGGCAGCGCCCCGGTGTCGGCCCACCGCAGCCACCCGTCCTCGTCGACATAGCTGCGGGTGCGGCCCGCATTGTCAGGATGAACGCAGTACGGGATGTCCAGGTAGCCCCTCGCGAACGCGCGCAACAGCGCCGTCCCGATGTCGGCGTGCAGGTCGAGAACCGCGTTTACCAGGGTCAACGCCTCGCGATAGGTCTGCGATTCGGCCTCAACTGCCGGGTGGGCCACCGGCACGGCCTCCGCTGCCCGTGCTGCGTGTTCCAGCGCGGCCACGTTCTCCGCGATGGTGGGGATCCGACGCGACTCCGCGACCGTCTTGACGATGATCCGTTCCGAGCCGGTGGTGACGGCGAGGTCGGCGGCCTGCGCGAGCAACCGGTAGGCGCCTTCGTCGGTGGTCGGGAAGACACCCATGTAGGCGTAGATCACGACATGCCAGTCCGACACCGGCAGCAGCTCGGCGCACAGCCTGCGCAGAGCGATTACCGCTTCCCGGTCCTGTGCCGCGTCGGTTTGCTGTGCATAGCTGACCGAGACGCTGGCTATCCCGTGCTGGCAGAAGAACAGCGCTTCGAGCACGCTCATCGCTACCAGCTGGCTCGGCGGGCAGAGCTGGCCGAGCATGCAGCCGCCGAAGGTTTCCAGGTGCGGCTGGACGCCCGTCGCGCGCAATTCGGCGAAGCGTCGCACTGCTTCTTTCCAGTTGCCCACCGACTCTGCCAACGGCGTGCGCCCGTAGGGAAGGCAGTATGAGACCGGTCCGCCTTCGGTCGCGTTGAGGCGCAACGCCATGAGCGCGGCGAAGATGTCCCCCGGCGCAGCTGAGCCATGCCGGATCTGGACCGGGAAGTCGTTGTCCTGGACCGCGGACAGCACCCACCTCGTGGTCGCCCTGTCACGGCTCACGATGGGGTATCCGTTCAGGTCGATTCCGTCGCGAAGCGCACTGGCCACCGAGTCGAGGTCACCGACCCTGGTGTAGCTGTCGAGGGTGATCGTGCCGACCGTGGTGGCGGCGGCCAGCTTGGTGGCCACCAGCCCGGCCCTCATCTGCTCCGCGGAGCAGAAGCCCATCCTCGGCTGCACCACGAGCCGTCCCGAACCGCCATTGCGCCGGACGAACCCGCCGAAGTCGACCGCCCGGTCCGGGTCGGCCACACCTGCCCGGCAGACCGGATCTGAACTCACGCTGAGACCTCGACCACCGCACCGGTGTCAATGGCCGAGATCGAGCCGACGAACGTCAGGAAGTCGGAGATACCGCGGCCGCTGTCGTCGAACACAGCGTCGAAGCCGGCGGCCATCAACTGCTCGATCCGCGCCGCGGTGTGCTGGTCGGAGACGCTGAGCTTGCCGCCGATCACCACCGGCGTCGTGACCAGCTGCTGACAGGCGCGCACCTTGTCGATGACACGCAGACCGTCCTGGTGCCCATGGCCGTTGACACTGCTGATCACCACCATCGACGGCGCGACGGCCATGCAGCGGTCGACGAGCACATCGTCAGGGACGCACGGGCCGAGGTTCACCACGTCGTAGCCCAGTTCCTCGATCAGCAGCTGCAGGAACACCAGGTTCCAGGTGTGCGAGTCAGAGGACATGCTGGTGACGACCACGGTCCCTCGGCGTTCATCGACGTCGGCCTGCTCGCTTCCCATCCTGATATCGGGCTGGATCACCTTGTCCTCCAAGCATTGTCTCTATCTGGATCACTCACCGTCGGAGTTCGAACAGGACTACCGGCGCAGCGGGCTTGACCTGCTGATTCGGGTAGCGACACACCGAAGATCGAGTGGTTCGGAGCAGGCACGGAGGGACCGCTGATCATGAAGGTTCCTACGCCATCGTGACTTTCGGACCCTCGCCGTGGTCAAGCAGGCACCGGCGGCCCCTCGCCCGCGCCCAGCGTTCGCGCCCGATCGACATGATCGGACAAACCAAGCAGCTCCCAGCGTCGAAGGGAAATGGGCACGTTGCCGTCAGACCAGAGATCTATGTGGAAATCGGCGAGGTCGAACGTATCCGGTCGATCGTGCGCACAGGCTGTCATCAGGTCCAGTACCTGTTGCTTGCCCGTCTGGTAGCTCAGCCCCTGCCCTGGGTGTCCGGCAAAGTGGACCGCCTCCTCCCATGCCGTTCGGCGGTCCATCGCCACCGAGGTGGCGAGCCGGTCGGCGGCCGTCTCGATCGTGAGCTCGCCGAGAGCGAGCCCGATGTCGATCTCGACGCGCAACGACCGAAGCCGCATGGCGTTCAGGACAAACAGCGAGCTTTCGGGAAGGTTGTCGAACAGCCCGGCCGTGAGGAGGGCCTCTTCGTTGGCGAAGGCAATTCCTTCGTTCGCCGCGGAATCGTAGTAGTGGCGGCGGACCGGATTGGGGTGCCGCGAGGACAGTGCTGCCTGCCAGGCATGTACGCCTTCGTGTGCGATGCCGACGCGGGGGTCACGTGCCTCCGCGAGCTCGAAGTAGGGCAGATCCTCTCGCGGGGCGCGGATGTACCGCAGTGCGTCGCCGGCGGGACAGCCGGGCGAGGGGAGGTGGTGCGGAACACACAGCCAGCTGAGCGGCTCCAGATACGCAGGCATGGCAGCGTTGCGGTAGTGAGGCAGGTCGTCGGGAAGATCGACCAAGCCACGTCGGCAGCAGAACGCGCGAACACCTGATTCGTCCTCACGCTGACGGGAGACCTGCTGTGCCACGTCGGCGATCAACGGTGCCGGGGCACTTCGACGGTGACGGGCACGCATGATCAATTCAGCGGCAGTGCTGCGTTGGTACTCCTGACGGCCCATCCAGCGAAGGTGTTCGACGGGGTACGGCAGCAACGCCACTCGGTGCAGGAAGAAATCGAACGCTTCGGCGCCGACGCTCGTCGCGGTCGCGAACGTCGAGAGCCGGTCGCCGAGCCAGATCCGAAAGCTCGTCAGGGCGGAGCAGGCGGCGGCTGTCCTCTTCTGCAAGACCCTTTGCTGGGCAGTGGGCAACAGCGGAGCAAGCGCGGCCATCGCTGTAGCCAGCTGCTCGCTCGCTTTCTCCAGCAGCAGCAACGCACACCGGGCGAAGGGCGCAGCAGCGTGGCCGGCCAGATTCTCCTCCGCGGCCGCGAGGACCGCGGGCACACGCTGCAGGCAGTCCACGAGCGACTGTGCGCGAATCTCGGTGAACGGCGGCGGGGGAAGCAACAGGTTGACCACTGGGCCGAGACTTTGATCGAGGTAGAAGCCCGGGTTGCGCTGCCAGTCCCGCAGCAGGTTCAGCTCCCAATGCACGCGCGCGAGAGCGGAGCCGACGAGCAGCCGGTCGACTTGGTCAGCCACCGGCGCGCCGTAATCCTCGAGCGCGCTGTAGCGTCCGGCGAACCCGGCCAAGACTCGGCGTCGGTCTTCAACTGCCGCCGCCGACCAGTCCGGCACCCACGCCGACGGACGCCGTACCCTGCAGACGTCGTCGAAGGAGTCGGGCCGCGTGGCCTCACGCCACTGCCAGAACTCTTCGGCCAACGTACTCATCGCGGTCATCGACGTTCCGCTCACGAGGTGATGCTGACGTCATACGTGCGCAGCCAGCGATCGACCTCGACGACGGGCAGCACGAACTGCAGGTTGTTCGCCATGGTCATCGTCTTCACCTGGCCGTCGGCCGCCTCCCGTATCTTGCGCATGTCGAGCAACTCCCGCAACGGAGAGGCACTGTCGTTCAGCACAGTGGCCAGATCCGCGCGCACGGCCTTGGCGTGGTCGGAGGAAAACGTTGCCGGATAGGCACTCTTGGCCCGCCACAGCACTTCGGGTGGCAGGAGATCGCTCACCGCTGCCCGCAGCAGGCTCTTCTCCCTGCCGTCGGCGACCTTCATCGGCCAAGGCACGTTCCACACGTATTCGAGCAGCACATGATCACAGAACGGAACCCGGACCTCCAGTCCCAGCGCCATGCTCATCCGGTCCTTGCGGTCAAGCAGGTACAACAACGGTCCTTGCAGGCTGAGGTAGAGCACCTCGCGCATCCGGGCCGCCAGGCCCGATTCGCCGGCCAGCCGGGGAACACGGGCCATCATCGTCCGGTAGCGGTCGCGCTCGTCGTCGTGGGGACGGACGCTGGCCAGCACGTCGGGCGCCAGGCAGTCGGTCAGTCTCGGCGCCGAGCCGAGCCAGGGAAAAGTGTCGCCCCAGACGGTGGACCGGTCGAAGAACCAGGGATATCCGCCGAACACCTCATCGGCGCCTTCGCCGGACAACGCCACCGTGGACCGTGCGCGGATCTGCTCGAACAACAGGTACATGGAGGCGTCGAACTGCCCCAGGCTGGGCAGATCACGGGCGGCCAGTGTCGTGGGCGTGACCTCGGCCAGCGCAGAAGGCTCCAGCGTGATCGGCGTGTGGCCGACACCGATGTGCCGGGCCGCGGCCAGCGCGAACGGCATATCACGTTCCGGGCGCAGCGCGGTGGCCGTGAAATCATCGTCGGCTCCAGCGAAGTCGACGGAATACGACTGCAGGTCACCATACGACCGCAGCGCGGCGAGTGCGGTGATGGCACTGGAATCCAGGCCACCGGAAAGCAGCGTGCACAACGGCACGTCGGCGACCAGCTGGTGAACGACGACGTCGTCGAGTATCTCCCTGACCGTGCCCACGGTCGTACCGTAGTCGTCGTGGTGCTCACGACTGACGAGGCGCCAGTACGGAGTCTCGTGCGTGCCGGAACGGCCCACCCTGGCCAGATGCCCCGGCTGTAGCTGACGCAAGTCCGTGAACGGTGTCTCCCAGGGCATGGTGAGCCGCGGGTTGAACAGAATGGGCAGCTTGTCCACACTCATGCGCGGTGTGAACAGCGGGTTCGCCAGTATCGCCTTGGGTTCGGAGGCGAACAGGACGCCACCTTCGTACGCGTAGTAGTACAGCGGCTTCACGCCGAGCCTGTCCCGTACCAGGAGCAGTTCCTCGCGGGCGGCATCCCAGATCGCGAACGCGTAGATCCCCCGTAGCCGGTCGACGAAGCCCGCGCCCCATTCCAGGTACGCGGTGAGCACGACTTCGGTGTCCGACGAAGTGGAGAAACGGTGGCCGAGGGTGATCAGCTGTGTTCGCAATTCGCGGAAGTTGTAGAGCTCGCCGCTGTAGGTCAGCACCGTCGCGGTGTCCGGCCCGCGCCGCCGCACCAGCATCGGTTGCACGCCGCCCTCGATGTCGACAACCGCGAGCCTGCGGTGACCAAGTCCGACGTGGGGGGCGAGCCACAGTCCGGCCGCGTCCGGGCCGCGAGGGCGCAGGGTGTCGGTCATGGCCGCCAGCAGCTTCCGCTCGACGGTCAGGTCACGGGTGAAGTCGACCCACCCGGTGATGCCGCACATCACGCTCCCCCTTTGGCAGACAGACGGATATTCACGGATGCGGCTGCTCAGCGCAGTGACAGGCGTGGCGGCCGGCCCACTGCCGACAGGCCGTCGAGGAACTCGTCGAGGTGAACGAGACGTTTCCCGGACACCCCCGGACATTCCCATCGCAGGTCGAGCCGAGCAGGCCGTTGGTCGTCGTGGAAATACACTGCTTCGAAGCCGTCTTCGGAGAACATGGCCAGCATCGGGTTTGCCACCAGGAAATCACGGACCGGAGGCCGGTCGCGCAATACGCGTAGCAGCAGTCGTTGCTCGCCGAAATGGTTTGCGGGGAGCGCGACCTCCGGGTGCATCTTGCGTTTGAACTGGAACAGTCCCTTGCTGAGAAACGGCTCGCAGCCGGACAGGTCCACTCGCGTGACGCCACGTCCGGTAGCCCACTGGAAGATCATGATGTACAGCGCCAGGTAGGTGGCTGATTCATAGGCTGTCGAACCGCCGCCCTCGACACCGGCCAACCGGATGACCAGAGTCCGGCCGTCGAGTCTGCACAGCATCCCGGCGGTCCGGCGACCCGACTCGCACAGGAAGAACAGCACGCCCCTGCGGAACAGACAGGCCCACGCAGTACGGCGGGACACCGACCGCGCCGCGGCGCCGTGCCGAACGGCCATCGTCGGACGATGCATGCCGTCGTAGAAATGGTCGAAATCCACCGCGCTCGAAGCGACCTCGAGAGTGCGTTCCCGCGCGACCAGTTCCCTGGCGTACTGCTGGCGGGCTTTGCGCGCGATCCGCCTGAGCACCGGTTCGAAATCCCGGCCGATGGGGACGGAGAGAGTGATCCGCAGCGGCGCGAGCACACTATGGGCCGGCAGCGGCGCCGGGGTCCGGCGCACTGGCATGCCCACTGCCAGAATGTCGGTCTCCGAGACGGCGTCAGCATGCGCCAGCTCCGGCCAGGTGCTGCGATGCTCGGTGCGTGCTGGGACGCCTCCTCGTCGCTGTTCGAGAAAGTCGAGTACGTGGATCACTCCACGAGACAGGCCGCCGTACGCGAGCACCGGAGCATCCGGCGAGCCGGCGGAGCGCACCACGGCCGGACGCACCCCGGCTACGGCATCGACCAGGGAATGCGCACGTACGATCCGGGGGTCGGCACTGTTGTTCCATGCGTAGCGCCAGTTTGTCAGTACCACACGACCTCCATCTCGTCCCGGCACCGGGCCGAACCCGCTGGGCACCTCGGAGAATCGGCTGTCTTCCGTTCGCCGGTTCGCCTCGTCACCCGAAGTCCGTCCGGTGCCGCAATTCCTGTGTTTCGACGTCGGTCCCGATCGAGCTCAGTTGCCGCGTCAGCCGGCGGCGCCTGGCATCACGCGGACGCTGTAGCTCGGACGAGTGCGGCGAGTTCCTCAAAGGTGCTGACGCGGGTTATGTGCTCATCCCGCATCGGAGGGAGCACCGAGTCGTCGTAGCTGCCGGAGCCGTGTACGACCACGTCGGTGCCTGGGGCGACCAGTCCGCGTTCCCTGGCTACCAGGACACCTGTCAGTACCTTGATCAGTGACCACTCGCGGATCGACGCCGGGTCCGCACCGATCTCGATACCCGCGTTCGACGCCAGGGCGCGGACCTGGGCGAAGCGAGTCAGGCACTCCCGCCTGGACACCACTACCCCGCCTCCGCCGTACCTGCCGACGATCGCGTTTACCTGTGCGGAGGTCGCCGGGGACTTGGTGTAGAAGGTGGCGTCGATCGTCTCGTCCGGAGCATCGGTCACGGCGGGGAACTCAAGAGCGGCTTCCTGCCGCCAAAGTCCTGACGACGAGTCGTACGCGTAGTCGGGCACCTTGGTACCGAGGAGGCTGGTCACCATGTCAGGCGTGGCCAACTGCTGGACCAGGAAGAAGCCGGGATGCTTCGCTGGCACACGCAGGCCGGGAAGTCCCGTGGCGAGCGCCTCGAAGCCAAGGTGGTAACCGAGCAGGCCGAACGCACTGGACACGGCGTGTGCGTGGAGCCGCGGAGGCGAGTTCTCCGTGACCGGGAGCAGCTCGGCCTCGACAAAAGCCCGCGCCGCGTCGGCGATCCGGTAGTTGTCGAGATCGAGGGTGTACCAGACACGGAAACCCGTGGTGTCCATGATTTCCGCCGCATGCGCGGCGACGACCTCGGCAGACATCTGCTTGACATCAGCGGGCTGATCGACGTTTGCCATGGCGACCGGGTTGACTGAGTGCCGGGTGTTCTCTCGGGTCAGCGCGCAGTCGCGCAGCTTCGCCCGCGAGCTTTCCGGGACGAGCATCACCATGCGCAGTTGCTCGGGGGTGACCAGACCGCACTCGTACGCCCGCCCGATCGCGTCGCGCAAAGCCGTACCTTTGTTGCCCGACGTGGGCGTGAAGATCAGGATCCGCTCACCGGTACGCCGAATATGGCTGACCGCACGTGAGACCATCAGCAGCGACGCCATCGTCTTGGTCGTCCGTGCGCCGGGATTGCGCATCAGGTCGAGGAGGAAGGTGTTCTGGCCTACCTGACTCAGTCCGATATCAGTGACGTCGGTGAACTGTTCGAAGACGTCCAGCGGCTCCAGCGGGATTGCCAGGTCACCGCCACGGGCGGCCGTCAGGACGCGAGCGACGGTCCGGATGTGCCCATGGTATTTACTGAGCGCATTCTGCACGATATTGACCGCGCCGCCGGCTTGGCCCGCAACCAACATGGTCGGATCCCTCCTCGATAGGTCCATGGCGATGGCTCGCCATGAGGGCACAGCCGTCGCCCCACCCCGACGACCCCCAGCCGAAACAACGCCGCCTCCGCCCGGTTCTCCGCACAATGAAGGACGGAACCAGATCAAGGCTTCCAGGGCGCTGCACAGGAAAACGAATCATCGAGCCGTCGACAGCAGCGAAACAATTTCTCGACGACCCAAGCCTGAGGGCAGTCGACTTCCGAAATTGATAAACCGCTTTCAGCGGAACAGGCTAGGCGATACACCCCCCAGATACTGCGGCCGACACCGTTGCAGGCAGCCGTTCTGTTGATCTTTCCTTACGAATTCAGCAAAGCCATGCATCGCGTTTTCAAACGCCGCTTCGGTTCCGCTGAACACACCGTCCGACCGGGGGTAGTTCACCACCACATCCGTGAAACCGAGTTCGCGACAGCGGCTGACGACATCGGTGAACCGTTCGACCGTCTCGTAGGGGCCGGAGACAATCCGGCTCACGTTGACCAGCTTGCGCATCTCTCGAGCGTCGCGCCCGACGCGCTCGCAGGCGTGCTCCAGCCGACGCATCTGCTCGCCGAGCAGCCTCCAGCTGTCCGCCTCCCGCCGGGCCCCCGGTTGTCGCGCGTCGCCGATGGTGACCCACACATCGGCGTGTCGGGCGACGACAGCCAGACCACGCGGCCCTGAGGCCGCGATCGCAAACGGCACTCGAGGGCGTTGCACACAACCAGGAATCATCCGGGCGCCCACCGCGGTGAAATGCCGACCGGCGTAATCCGTCACTTGGTTGCGCAGCAGCAAGTCGGACAACTCGACGAACTCCGCGAACCGGTTCGCGCGGTCTTGGCCGGGCAGCTCCGTGCCGCCGAGCAGAAGCGCGTCCGGCCCGGCGGCACCCGCGCCGACGCCGAACACGAACCGTCCTCCCGAGATTTCGTCCAGAGTCATCACTTGCTTGGCGAGGACCACGGGATGGCGAAAGTTGGGTGTGGCAACCATGGTGCCGATTCTGATCCGATCAGTGATACCGGCCACTGCGGTCAACACCGTGAGGGAATCATACCAGGTTCTGTCGGACAGAGTTCGCCAGGAATGGTGGTCGAACATCCAGGCGTGGTCAATGCCCAGCCGCTCCAGGCCGGTCCAGATCTGGCGGGCCCGTGTCCATTCGTACTCAGGGAGCACTACTGCGCCCAACCGCACGTTCGTCATCACACGCGCCCCCGCCGGCAGGAGAACGACGGGCCGTCCACGACTCCCCGTACACCTCGGGGAATCGCGTCGGCATGACTGGTGCTGCCCAGCACACCATTCACCAGGATCCACCTCCGTCCGGACGCCGATCACCGCTTGTCTTCGTCAGCGGGGAGGGACGCTCACTCTTTTCGACCAGACTTCGTGGCCTCATATCAGTCCAGTGGCTCTCGACGTAGTCGAGGCAGGCTTGCCGGTCGGTCTCCGGGAGCGCCACCGACCAGCCGCCCGGGACCTCGGCGAAACTCGGCCACAATGAGTACTGCTGTTCGTGGTTCATCAGGACGAGGAAACGACCACCAGGATCATCGAAAGGGTTTTCCATAGGTACCTTCTCTTGGACTGACTCTGCGCGGAGGGTTGCGAATGTATCGGCGCCCTGGTTATTTGGCGTCCCCCGACGGCACGGCCGATTCGTCGGTGGCGCCGGCCAGCGCTCGGTTGTTCAGTCTGGGATAGGCCGCGAGCGTCACCAAGAGGAGGAAGACACCTCCTGCAACATACGTAACCTGGACGGAAAACGCGTTGGCGATAACGCCGCCGAGTATCGCGCCGATCGGGCCACCGATCATCACCACCATTCTACTCGACGAGAGCACCCTCCCCAATAGACGACGAGGGATGATCTGCTGGCGGAGGGTACTGGTCACGACGTTCTGCGCGGTCGTCAGCGCACCGGTCGCCATCATCATGAGAGCGGCGACCCAGACATTTGCGACGAGTCCCATTACCATAACGGCCACGCCCACACCGGCCCTCCCCGCGAGCAATACCGTGCCGGGACCGAATCGTTTGCTCACGACGGAACTCGCCAATCCCCCGGCCGTTGCACCTATCGCAGTGGCGGTCAGCAGCAAGCCGAACCCGACGTCCGGTAGTCCGAGGAACTGCTTGGCCAGGAGCGCCAGCATCCCGAACTGAGCCGAGGCGACGACGTTACCCAGGCAGGTGATCGCGGCGAGTGTCCGAAGGACGCGGTTCCCGAGCAACCACCGAATGCCCTCGACGATTTCCATCCGGATACTCTTGCGTGGAGCGTCGGACTCCTCCTTGGCCTGGGTGTCCGGCCGGATCGAGAGGATCAGCGCGCCGCTGGCGGCGAATGAGAGGGCGTTGCCGGCGAACGGCAGGACGTTCCACACGCCGAACAACACGGAGCCCAGCGGCGGCCCCACGAATTGCTCGCCGTTGATGTCCGCTGCGGCGATCCGCCCGTTCGCAGCGGACAGGTGCCGTGGGTCCCGTGACACGAAATCCGGAATGGCCGACTGGGCGGCGATGTCGAAGAAGACCTGCCCGACGCCGAGGATGAACGCTGCGAGCACGAGCCAGGCGAGGTTCACCCGCCCAGTCAGGACAAGTGCCACGAGCACGGCCAGGACCGCGAACCGGCCGGCGTCCGCCCACACCATGACCCGCCGACGATCCAGCCGATCGACGACGACACCGGCGTGCAGTGAAACCAACACCCAGGGAATCTCGACAGCCGCGACAACCAGGCTCAGCGCTACCGGGCTGCTGGTGGATTGGAGGACCAGCAAGGGCAACGCGGCCACGTGCATACCGGTGCCGGTGGCAGACACGAGCGTGGCGCCAAAGAGCCTGTGGAAGCGAATTCCCAGCCTCACCTTGACGTCGTCAGATTCCTTCGTGGACACTTCGGGAACTCCCTCCGGCTAAGCTTTCAAAACAGACGACTCTCGCGCTGGTTACCGCTCTGAACCGTACCGCGTAAGCACGTTCGCGGATAGTCGGGACTGTCGAACAGCTCAGTAACGCTTCGTCCTTTCGAGCTTCTCGGCAAGCACTTCGACTATTCGGACCAACGGCTCCGGCCGCAACATCTCGTGGTGCTGTGCAGCAATGACGTGTGTGTGCACAGAGCCCGTGACGAAGCGTTCCCATGCGGTGGGTTTGAGCTCGGGGATATCGTGATCACCGGTAGCGCTGAAAAACAGCACGTCCCCGTTGAACAGGGGTGGGTCGTGCTTCATGGCGAGGCGCGTGTTGTGCCCGAGAACGGCGGCCAACTCGGCCGCCCGTCCATCATCCACCTGGGCCAACGCAGTGCCGTCGAGGTGCAGACGACGTACCGTTTCGAGGTCTGGTGTCGGCTCCTCGGCAAGTGAGCCTGGTTCTCCGCCGGCATACGGATAGCAGTCGATCAACGCCAACAGGTCGATTTGTTCTCCAGCTTCACGGAGCATCGCTGCGATCGTGTGGGCCACATTGCCGCCGAATGACCAGCCCGCCAAGCGGTACGGGCCCGCCGGCTGAACCTCACGGATTCGGCTGAGGTAGTCCAGCGCCATGTCCGTCAACGTCGGCGCGAGTAGGTTGCTATCCGAAACCGCCCTCGCTTGCAGCCCGTAAATCGCGGGACCGCGTAGATGCCGGGCGAATCCCGCATAGCACCAGCTCAACCCGATGCCAGGATGGACGAAGAAGATAGGTGGCAGATCACCGTTCGCCCGGATTGGCAATAGTACGTCGTCGTTGTTCGACACGTTACCGGTGTTGATCAGATCGCTCATCTGCGCGACTGTCGGTGCTTGGAAGATCCGACTTATCGAGAGCTCCGTGCCGAAGGACGCCTTGATAGAGCTCGCCAAACGTGCCGCGAGCAAGGAATGTCCACCGATTTCGAAGAAGTCATCGTCTACACCGACATGGTCGAGGCCAACCGTCTCAACGAACAGGCCGCACAGCACCTCTTCCACCGGATTCGATGGTGCCCGCTGGGATGTCGACGAGACTCGGACAGGCGCAGGAAGCGCCTTTCGGTCCAGTTTGCCGTTCCGCGAGACCGGCAGCGACGCCAGGAAGACGAAGTCGTTAGGCACCATGTAGTCCGGCAACTTCGCACTCAATGCCGTGCGAAGTTCGGTCCTCAAGGCCTGGGTTCCCGGCCCGCGGCCGCGTGACGCCGCAGGGGTGGCCGCGGTGCGCGGCTTGCTGGTCGCCGTGACGTTGACGAGTCCACTGTGGATCAGCGTATCCGCAGCCTCGACGTGGACGATGAACCCGTTGGTACGCAACAGCTCCGTGATCGTGTCCAACCGGCCGTCACGGTCGTGCACTTCGGCGACGACCTGCCGGATCCGTGACCAGTGCTCCGGCCTAATGCCCCGCAGCACCTCGACCTCGCTCTTCTCCGCGTCCACCTTCAGCAGGTCGATGCGCTCGACCTGATGCTCATCGATGACGTCGGAGACCGTGCGCATCGCGCAGACGACGTCGTGCCGGTCCCGCAGTCGTACGGTCACCAGTTCGGTGATCGCGCCGGCGACGCCCTCGCCCGCGTCGCGCAGGGCGTAGGCCTCGACCACCGCACGCTCGTCGGACTCGTCACCGAACCGGCCGGACAGCATGGACAGCTGGGGGTAGAAGGTGAACGACGCGGCGCCGGGCTCCGCGCCGACACCACACTCGAAGACGTGCGCCTCGACCCCGTTGACAGACAGGTTGAGCGCCAGTTCGCGCCTGAGGTCCGGGATCGGCTCGAACGCGTAGATCGTCGCGTCAGGCGCGTTCTGCGCGACGAAGAGCGAGAAGAGACCGATGTGCGCGCCGATGTCGAAAACGACGGCATCCTGCGGAAGCGTCACGCCGTGCCGCATGTACTCACGGCGTTCGAAGATCTCCTGGTGGAGGAAGTCGACTTCCGCGTTGTTGCGACCCAGAACGATCATTCCGTTCGGCAGTTCACGGGACGGCAAGCCGTCCAGCTCACCGGACTGCGAACGGGTGAGCAACTCATGAGCCCTGCCGGCGTTCGTGGTGTCCGGCACGACATAGGCGACCAGCCGGTCTTCCCGGGCCATCACCGCAGCCTGGCCGACGGCTTCGTGGTCGCCCAGGACCGCGGCGATCTCTTCCGGCTCGATCCGAATACCCCGGATCTTGACTTGGTCATCGGCGCGGCCGAGAAACTCGAGGGCACCGGTGGCCATCCGCCGCACCATGTCCCCGGTGCGATACATACGTGAGCCGACAGGTCCAAAGGGATCAGCGATGAACCGCTCGGCTGTCAGGTCCGGCCTGCCGACATACCCTCTGGCCAGTTGCACACCGGCCAGGTACAGCTCGCCCGGCACACCCACCGGCACAGCCCGCAGCGACAAGTCGAGCACGTGGGCGCGTGTGTTCCACACAGGGGAACCGATCGGGATCGACGCGGTGGCTGATCCCGGCCGACAGTCCCAACTCGTCACGTCGACCGCGGCCTCGGTCGGACCGTAGAGGTTGTGCAGAGGCACGGGCAGCACCTCGAAGTAGCGCTCGACGAGCGGTGCGGGCAACGCCTCGCCGCTGCAGATGACCCGTCGCACTCCGCTGCACTTCGCCGCCGCAGGGCTCGAGACGAAGGCGTGCAGCATCGACGGTACGAAGTGCACGGTCGTCACGCCCTGCTCGACGATCAGGGCCGCCAGGTAGTCGGGATCGCGATGTCCGTCCGGACGGGCGACCACCAGCGTCGCACCCGCCAGGAGCGGCCAGAAGAACTCCCACACCGACACGTCGAAGCCGAACGGTGTTTTCTGCAGCACGCGGTCATCGTCGTCCAAGCCGAATTTGTCCTGCATCCACAGGAGCCGGTTCACGATCGCGTCGTGCGACACCACCACGCCCTTGGGACGCCCGGTCGAGCCGGACGTGTAGATCAGGTAGGCCGGGTGCTCCGGCAGCAGTCGCGCCCGTCGCAGGGTTCCGGCCGACGGCACCTGCCCGGCGAGCTCAGCCATCACCGCGTCGTCGTCGAGGAGCGCCGTCTTCGCTCCGGCGGGCAGGCTCGCGGACCCGCCGGCCGTCGTGAGGACGACGACGGGGGCGGCTTCTTGCAGCATCACCGCGATCCGCTCCGTTGGCTGGTCCACGTCGATCGGCAAGTAGGCGGCGCCTGACTTGAGCACTGCCACCAACGCGACGACGAGGTCTGCCGAACGGTGAATCGCGACACCGACGAATCGCTCAGGACCCGCCCCGTGTTCGAGCAACAGCGCGGCGAGACGGTTGGCTCGCGAGTCCAGTTCCGCGAACGACAATCGTTCTTCGCCGAACACGACGGCTTCAGCGCGCGGCGTCCGCGTCACTTGTCGCTCGATCAACTCCACCAGCGTCGCGGATGGCACATCGACCGCGGTGTCGTTCCACGCCTCCACTGACACTTCGTCGGTTTCGTCTGCCAGGCCGAGTTGGTGGATCGGCAGGTCAGGGTTCGCCGCTACCGCTCGCAACAAGGTCGTCAGCCGGTGGGCGATCCGCTCAGCGGTCGGCGGGTCGAACAGCCCGGTGCGGTACTCCACTTCCACTTCAAGACCGGCGTTCTTGCCGTCCGCGTCGAAGCGTTCGGACAGGTAGAACGTCAGATCGAACTTCGCCTGGGCGGCACCGAGATCGGCTGCCAAGGACTCAGCCCGCAGTCCTGCGAGCTGCCAGGACGCATGGCTGTTGTTCTGCAGAGTCACCATCACCTGGAACAGCGGGGTGACCCCTCGGATCCGGCTCGGGTTGAGTGCTTTGACCACCGCCTCGAACGGAACGTCCTGATGCGCGTGAGCAGCGAGGTTCGCCTCCCGTGTTCGGCCCAGCAACTCCAGGAAACCCGGGTTTCCCGAGACATCCGCACGCAGCACGACGGTGTTCATGAAGAACCCGACCATTTTGTCGAGCGCGTCATCGGTTCGACCGGCGATCGGACTTCCCAAAGGAACATCCGTTCCAGCACCAAGGCGTGACAACAGCACCGCCACGGCGGTCTGCACCACCATGAAGAGCGTGGCGTTGTTCTTCCGGGCGATTTCGGTCAGACCGGCAGAAACCTCCGGGGGGAGCTCGGTCGAAACCGATGCCCCCGCGCTTTCCGCCGCCGCGCCAGGACGATCGAAGGGCAGCTCGAGTCGGGCAGGGACACCCGCCAGCTGCTCCTTCCAGTAAGCCAACTGCCGGGCGAAGACACTGTCCGGATCGTGCTCGTCGCCCAGCAACCGACGTTGCCACAACGTGTAGTCGACGTACTGAACCGGCAGTTCCGGGAAATTGGACTCCGCACCTTGCCTGTGCGCTTCGTAGGCCGTGGCCAGATCCCGCAGCAACGGGCTCATCGACCACCCGTCACACGCGATGTGGTGCACCACCAACAGGAAAACGTGCTCCTCCGGAGTCACCCTGAACAGGCATGCTCGCACCGGCAGATCTGCCGAAAGATCGAACTCACGCCCCGTGACAGACGCCAGTTCCCGGTTCAGGCCGGCTTCGGCGACCTCGACCACCGGCACGTCCAGGAGCACCGACTCGACCGGAAGCACCTCCTGCCACGGCTGTCCGTCCTGGTCCGGGAAAACGGTCCGCAGGCTCTCGTGCCGTTCCACGACCTCGCCCAACGCGGACTTGAGCGCAACGGCGTCGACGACGCCGGACAACCGCACCACGAACGGCAGGTTGTAGGACGCGTTCTCGTTCGTCTTGCTCAAGAACCACAGCCGTTGTTGCGCGAACGACAACGGGGCTCGCTCGGGCCGTTCCACCGCCGTCAGCGAGGCCCGCACGTCCGCGTCGTCGTCCAGTCGCTGCGCCAGGGCCGCGACGGCAGGCGCTTCGAACAACGTCCGAACGGCCACCTCGACACCCAGCACCGAGCGGATCCGGCTCGTCAGGCGGGTCGCCAGCAGGGAGTGCCCACCGAGTTCGAAGAAGCTGTCGTCGATCCCCACCTCGATCACACCGAGGATCTCCGCGAACAGGCCGCACAAGATCTCCTCGCGCGTGTCGCGAGGTTTCCGGGACGGCCCGGAACCACCGGGATCAGGCGCCGGCAACGCCCGCCGATCCAGCTTCCCGTTCCGGGTCAGCGGCAGCTCGTCCAGCGTGACCACCGCGGCCGGCACCATGTGCTGCGGTAGGGTCCGGACCACGAAGCGGCGCAGTTCGACCGGGTCGGCATCGCCGACCACGTACGCGACCAGGCGCTTGCCGGACCGGTCGCCGTGTGCGACGACTCTTGCCTGGGCGACACCCCGGTGCCGCGCGAGGGAAGCCTCGATCTCACCCGGCTCGATCCGGATGCCCCGGATCTTCACCTGGTCATCGACGCGTCCACTGAACTGCAACTGGCCATCGTCATCCCGCCGGGCCAGATCCCCAGTCCGATACATCACTTCGCCGGTGGTGCTGAACGGATTGGCGACGAATCTCGCCGCGGTCAGACCTGGCCGGTTCAAGTATCCGCGGCCCACATTGTCGCCCGCGAGGTAGATTTCGCCGACAACTCCGACCGGGACGAGACACAGCCGGGTGTCCAGGACATACGCACGTGAGTTGTCCACCGACCTGCCGATCGGCACCGAAACGAGCGGTTCGCTCGCCGGGTCCAGTACGAACCGCGTGGCCGCGTGGGTCTCGGCCGGGCCGTACTCGCTGCTCAACCGCCGGTCGGGCCGCGATCGCCAGACGCTGTCTATCGACGGGGACAGGGTGAATTCTTCGCCGGCCTGGACGATGTTCGTCAGCGCGGTAAGTTCGAGACCTGCACTGCACGAGGCTTCGCAGACAGCGTCGATGACCGGAGCCGGTGCATTGAATTCGCTGATCTGGTGTTCATCGAGCCAATGCGCGAGTAACCTCATGTCGCGCTGAATATCGTTGTCCGGTATCACCAGGCAACCGCCGCACAGCAGCGTGGCGAGGATCTCGACGATGGACACGTCGAAGCTGATCATCGTGAACATCGCCGTGCGCAACCCCGGACCGGTCGGCGCCCCGGTACAGCGCCAGTTCAGGAGATTCACCAGCGCACCGGAAGTCTGCACGACGCCCTTGGGAATACCGGTGGAACCCGACGTGTAGATCACATACGCCGGGTGCTCGGCAAGCAGGGGTGTCACCCGATCCGCATCCGTCGGGTTCCGCCCTGCGGCGGAGGTCGTCTCAATCCGGTCCAGCAGCAGCCGAGCGCAGGAGTTCGTGCGCAAGCCACCCGCGGCGCCGGTCGTGGTCAACACCACGGCCGGCGCCGCGTCGGCAAGCATGGTCGCGATCCGCTCGGCCGGATAGGCCGGATCCACCGGGAGGTACGCCGCACCAACCTTGAAAACCGCCAGCACGGCGGCCACCAGTTCCGCCGACCGGTTGGCCATCACCGCGACGATCTGTTCCGGGCCGACCCCTCGCCGGATCAGCTCGTGGGCGATCCGGTTGGCATGCTCGTTCAGTTCCGCGTAGTTCAGCAGGACACCGTCGTCCTCCACAGCCGGGGCCGCCGGAGTTCGGCTCACCTGCGCCTCGAACAGTTCGGCCACCGATGCGTCCACGCGCGGGCGGGCCGTGTCGTTCCATTCGACCAGCAAGCGGTGCCGTTCCCCCGGATCGACCACACTGATCGCCCGGATCCGGACATCGGGATTCGCCGCCGCCGACTCCAGTGTCCGCGCAAGTCCGTTCGCCATGGTCACGATCGTGCTGCGGTCGAACAAGCCGGCTCGATACGTGAGGGTACCCAGGATCCTGCCCGGCTCACCGTCTGCGGTTTCTTCACCGTTGAGGCAGATATCCAGATCGAACGTGGCGGTTCTGTTCTCGAATCGAACTTCGTGCAGCTCGATCTCGGCCATGTCGAGCACGGGTCGGTACGGCGCACCGAACCGGAAGAAAATCTCGAACAGCGGTGTGCTGCTCTGCAGGCGAACCGGGTTGACGGCTTCGACGACCTTCTCGAACGGCACGTCCTGGTTCGCGAACGCGGACAGGTCCACTTCGCGGATCTCCCGCAGCAGATCGGCGAAGGTGAGGTCACCGGAGGTGTCGGTACGGAGTACCAGGGTGTTCGTGAAGTATCCGACCAGATCGTGCAGCACCTCGTCCGATCGGCCGGAAACGACGGTGCCGAGCGACAGATCGGTGCGACCTCCCAGCCGGGTCACAAGTGCCGCGACCGCGGCGTGTGTGATCATGAACATCGTGGTGCCGGTGCGCGACGCCAGTTCAAGGAGAGACCGGTGTACGGCCGGCTCGATCTCGAAGACGACCTCACAGGCGGTGTTGTCCTGTGACCTGCGATCGAGCGGCAGGCCGGTTTCCCAGGATGCGTCGGCCAGCGTGGATCGCCAGTAGTCCAGCTGCTTCGTCATCAGGCTGCCGGGGTCGTCACCGTCGCCCAGCAGTTCTTGCTGCCACAACGTGTAGTCGGCGTACTGCACGGCCAACTCCGGCCAGGACGGCATTTCGCCTGCGGCGCGGGCCGCGTAGGCGGTGCCGAGGTCGCGCCAGAACACCTCCTCGGACCAGCCGTCGAAGGCGATGTGGTGTGCCACCAGGACGAACACACCCACGTCAGCTCCGGTCCAGACGAGCTTGGCACGCAGCGGAAGTTCCGTAGTCAGGTCGAACGGGCGCGCCACGACATCACGCACTATCGGATCGGCCACCGGGGCGTGCACGGAGGTCAGCACCGGTGCCAGGTCCGCGGCGGGCACCACGTGCTGATGCGGTTCCCCCTTCACGACCGGGAAAAATGTGCGCAGGCTTTCGTGCCGGAGTACTACGTCGTGCAGTGCCGATGCGAGCGCAGGTTCATCGAGTGGGGCGGAAAAACGCCACACCATGGGGACGTGGTAGGCGGTGCCCTTCGGGTCCAGCTGATGGAGGAACCAGAGCCCTCGTTGGGAAAAGGAAAGAGGTATCAAGACCACACTCCTTCGGCTTCCGCGGAATTCCGCCGTGAATGGCGTCGGGCTGCCGGTCGGGGCATCTGCGTGCGCCCGCCGGCGGCCGCCGGCAGCCTGTTGTCCTCAGCCGCCAAGAACGAGAGTGGGTTCACAGGAGCTGCCCTTCACGAGTACGACGTCGCAACGTCGGCCGGGACAGCCCGGCCTCGAAGTTCGCCGAGGTGGTCAGCCCGGCCACCGTGGGGTGGTTGAACAGGTCGCGGATCGACACCTCGACGTTCATCGCCGCCCGGATCCGGGCCAGCAGCCGGGCGGCGAGCAGCGAATGCCCGCCGAGGTTGAAGAAGCTGTCGTCGATGCCGACCTCGGGCAGTGCCAGGATCTCCGCGAAAAGGGCACACAGTTGCCGTTCCCGGGGGGTACGCGGCGCCGACCCCTTCCCGGCGACGGCGAGGGCCGGTGCGGGCAAGGCCTTGTAGTTCAGTTTTCCGTTGGGGGTCAACGGCACCGCGTCGATCTCCACAAAGGACGATGGCACCAGGTAATGGGCCAGGTCGCGCGCGGCGGCGGCCTGGAGGACGTTCCCGTCGACCGGTGTCCGGCCGTCACCGACGATGTAGGCGACCAGGTTCCGGTCCGCGGGCCGGTCCTCACGCACGACGACGATCGCCTGCCGCACGCCGGGCACGGTTTCCAGCACGCGGGCGATCTCGGCGGGTTCGATCCGGAATCCGCGGATCTTCACCTGGTCGTCGGCCCGGCCGGCGAACTCCAGTTCCCCGTCGGCGTTCCACCGCACGAGATCACCCGTGCGGTACATCCGATCGCCGTTGTCCCCGAACGGGTTCGCCACGAACCGTTCCGCGGTCAAGCCGGGCCTGCCGGCGTACCCTCGTGCCACCCCCGCGCCGGCCACGTACAACTCGCCCACGCTTCCCGTCGGCACGAGCCGCAGGTGCGCGTCCAGCACGTACACGCCGGTGTTGACCAAGGGCTTCCCGATGGACGCCCGTCCGGTCGCATCCGCGTCGAGCACGCCGATCGACACGTCGTCGGAGCATTCCGCGGGACCGTAGACGTTCATCAGCGGAATGCCGGGAAAGTGCTTGTACCAGCGGAGAATCAGCTCCGGCGGCAGTTCTTCCCCGTGCGCCAGCATCATCCGCAGGCTGCTGAGGTCTTCCTGGTAGTCCGGCGCGCTCTCGACAAGATCGAGGACGGCACGCAGCAACGACGGCACGATCTGCAGCACCGTGATCCGTTCCGCACGGCAGCACCGCAGAAGCGCGGCCGGATCACGCGCGGTGTCGTCGTCCAAGGCGTGCACGCGGCCGCCAACGGCGAGCATGGTCAGCGTCTGCCAGATGGACACGTCGAACGTCAGGGGCGCGTTGAACGCCATGACGTCGTTCTCGTCGAACTCGTACAGGTCGAGCACCGCGTACAAGTGGTTCGCCAGCCCGCGGTGCGGCACCAGCACCCCCTTGGGACGCCCGGTCGAACCCGATGTGAACACCGCGTAGGCGACGAGGTCCTGGTCCAGCCGCCTGGTGAACGACGGCCCGGTGATCGCGAGATCGGCCACGTGGACGTCGTGCCCCGTCTCGGCCGCGATCTCTTCCGCACGGGCCCGCAGGTCCGCCGACGCGAGCAGGACACGCACCCGTCCATCGGCGAGCATCCGGGCCGCGCGGGACACCGGGGTGGTGGAGTCCACGGGCATGTAACCGGCGCCCGCTCCCAGCACGCCCAGGACGGCCGACACGTACCAGGCGCTGCGTTCCGAGAGCACCGCGACCAGATCGTCGGGCCCGACCCCCGCGGCGGCCAGTGACCGGGCGACGTCGGCCGCGTCCCGATCCAGCTCGGCGTAGGTGAGACTGCCGAGCGGCGAGGAGACCACCGTCGCGTCCGGCCGCTGGGCAGCGAACAGGGCGACAGTCGTCGGCAGGTCGAGCAGACGTTCTGGCCGGCGCGGACCGTTCCACGACACGAGCTGCTGGTGCCGCTCCTGCGCCGTGAGGGCCTCGATGCGTCGCAGCGGGACGTCCGGGTCGGCGATGACCGTCCGGACCACGGTCACCAGCCGGGTGACCAGCGCCTCGACGGTACGTCGGTCGAACAGGTCGGTGGCGTACTCCAGGACGACCTTGATCCCCCCTGGTTCGCCCTGGTCGTCGCTGCGGACCGAGAAGTCGGCGGAGAGGTCGAACTTCGCCGTACCCGTCGCGTCGGGCTGGTGGGTGATCGCCACCTCGCCGAGGCGGAGCGCATCGGTGTCCGACCCGTAGCCGTCGTCGAGCGCGATCAGGATCTGGAAGAGCGGGTGGTGGGCCAGGGAGCGCTCGGGATTGAGGCGTTCGACGAGCTGCTCGAACGGCACGTCCTGGTGGGCGAAGGCGGCCAGGTCGGTCGCCCGAACCCTGGCGAGCAGCTCGCGGAAGGTCGGGTCGCCCGCCGTGTCGGTCCGCAGCACCAGCGTGTTGACGAAGAAACCGACGAGGTCGTCCAGGACCTCGTCGTTGCGGCCGGCCACGACCGTGCCCAGCGGAAGGTCCTCACCGGCGCCGACGGCGGTGAGGACCACCGCGAGCACCGCGTGCAGGACCATGAACAGCGTGGCGTCCTCGGACTTCGCCAGCAGGGTGAGACCACCGTGCAGATTCGGGTCGATCGTGAACTCGACGATGTCACCGTCGTGGCTGGCCACCGGCGGGTGCGGCCGGTCGGTGGGCATGTCCAGCCGCTGGGGCACGCCCGCGAGGGTGTCGCGCCAGAACGCGAACTGGACGTTGCGGAGGCTCTCCGGATCGTCCTCCGACCCGAGCAACCGCTGGTGCCAGAGGCCGTAGTCGGCGTACTGCACGGGAAGCGGCGACCACTGCGGAGCGGTTCCGCGGACACGTGCCTCGTAAGCCTGGGACAGGTCCTCGATCAGCGGACGCATCGACCATCCGTCCGCGGCGATGTGGTGCAGCACCACGACGAGCGTGGCCTGATCTGTACCGGTGACGAGGAGTTCCGCGCGGATCGGGATGTCCTTGACGAGGTCGAATGTGCGGCCCACCACCGCCCGGACGGCCGATTCCACGGCATTCGGTGCCATCTCGGTCACGGTCAGCGGCGTGACGACGTCGCCGACCGGAATGATCAGCTGCTCGGGCTCCCCGTCGGCCTCGGGGAACACGGTGCGCAGGCTTTCGTGCCGGACGACCACGTCCGTGCACGCTTCCGTGAGCGCGCGCAGGTCAAGTGGACCGATGATGTGCCAGACGAGCGGGACGTTGTAGGTCGCTCCAGTCTGCTCGTACCTGTCGATGTACCAAAGTCGTTGCTGCGCATAGGAAAGTGGAAGCCGGCAGGGACGGTCGCCCGCGCGCACGGACGGTCGCGCAGCGGCCTGTTCGGCTGCCTCCATCGCGACGGCGAGTCCGGCGACGGTCGGGTGGTTGAAGATGTCCCGAGTGGACACTTCAACCCCGATGACAGCTCGAATCCGGCTGATCAGCCTGGCGGCAAGCAAGGAGTGGCCGCCGAGGTCGAAGAAGCTGTCGTCGATGCCGACGGTGGTGGTACCGAGAACCTCGGCGAACAACTCGGCCAGCCGGGCTTCTTCCGTTGTGCGCGGCGAGCGGCCGCGCTCGTCGGCCGCTGACTCGGGCGCGGGCAGAGCGCGGCGATCAAGCTTTCCGTTGGGTGTGAGGGGAACCTCGTCGAGCCGGACGAACGCAGACGGCACCATGTAGTTCGGCAGGGCGGCTTCCGCGGCGTTCCGCAGAGCGGCGACGTCGACTTCCGCGTCCTCGAGGACGTAGTAGGCGACGAGGCGCTTGTCATCCGGGTGATCCTCGCGTGCCAGCACCACGACCTGGCCGACGCCGGGGACGGCGGCGAGGATCCGTTCGATCTCGGCCGGTTCGATACGGTAGCCGCGAATCTTCACCTGGTTGTCGGCTCGGCCGAGGAACTCCAGTTCGCCGTCGGGGGCCCACCGGACCAGATCACCCGTCCGGTACATGCGCTCGCCGGTGGGGCCGAACGGGTTCGCCACGAACCGTTCGGAGGTCAGTCCCGGCCGCCCTGCGTACCCCCGCGCCAGCCCGGGGCCGGCGACGTACAACTCCCCCGCGACTCCTTGTGGCACGAGCCCCAACCGGCGGTCGAGCACGAGCGTGCTGGTGTTGGCGATCGGCGAGCCGATCGAGGCCGCGCCCCGGTCGGCTTGCTCAGGGCCGATCCACGCGATGGACACGTCGTCAGAGCATTCGGCCGGGCCATACATGTTCAGCAACGGAACATCAGGAACGTGCTGGTACCAACGGGTGATGAGCTCCGGCGGCAGTGTCTCGCCGTGCGCCATCACCAGCCGAAGGCTGCGCAGGTGCGTGAGATGCTCAGGCGCCTCCTCCACGAGATCGAGCACCGTTCGCAACAGCGACGGCACGATCTGCAGCATGGTGATGCCCTGATCGCCGCAGCAGCGCAGCAGGACGGCCGGGTCACGAGCAGTTTCGTCGTCCATCGCGTGCACGCGCCCGCCGGCCGCGAGCATGGTCAGGGCCTGCCAGACCGAGGTGTCGATGGTCAGCGGCGCGTTGAACGCCAGGACATCATGTTCGTCCTGGCCGAGGAGCTCACTTACGACGTGCAGGTGGCTCGCAAGTCCACGATGAGGTACCACGACACATTTGGGGCGTCCTGTCGAGCCGGACGTGAACACGGCGTACGCGGCGGAGCCGGAGAGTCCGCGGGCCGACACCAGGCGGTCGTCGTCGCCGACGTCGACCACCGTCACCTGGTGGGAAGCGGCCCTGGCGATCTCGTCGGCACGCTCGCGGAGCGCTGGTTCGACCAGGAAGTGACGCACCTTGCCGTCCGTGAGCATCGCGGCGGCCCGGTGCACGGGCGTCTCGGCGGCGATCGACATGAAACCGGCGTCCGCGCCGAGGATCCCCAGGATTGCCGAGATGTACCAGCCGTTGCGTTCCGCAAGGACCGCCACCAGGTCGTCCGTGCCGGCACCGGCACGGACCAGCGCCTGCGCGACGCGAGCGCTCTCCGCAGCGAGTTCCGGGTAGCTGAGAGTCTCTTCCGCCCAGGACACCGCGACCGCCTCCGGATCTTCGTCGGCGCGGTCACGCACCACGGCGACGAGATCCAGCGGTTCTTCAGCGCGCGACGGTCCCGCCCATTCGACCAGCTGAGTGTGTCGTTCGGCCGGCGACAACGCGGTCAGCGCCGAGACCGGCCGCGCGGGGTTCTCCGCGGCCGCGGACAGGACAGCGGTCAGGCTGTCCGCGAGCCGGTGAATCGTGGCCTGGTCGAACAGGTCGATGGAGTACTCCAGGACCGCCCGGATTCCAGCGGGATTCCCGGCGTCGTCCTCGGTTTCGACGAAGTTCACACACAGGTCGAACCTGGCCGCGGCCACGGGCTGCGGCAGCATCCGCACGCGCACTCCCGGCAATCGCAGCCGGTCCGCCGCGGCGCCGTCTTCGAGCGCGACGAACACCTGGAACAGCGGGTGGTACGCGGGCGAGCGTTTCGGGTTGAGCGCCTCCACCACCCGGTCGAACGGCAGGTCCTGGTGCGAGTAGGCGTCCAGGGCGACGTCGCGGATCCGGTCGAGCAACGCGGTGAAAGCCGGATCGCCGGACAGGTCGGTCCGCAGCACCAGGGTGTCGACGAAGAACCCGACCAGGTCTTGCAGCGCTTCCTCAGTGCGGCCGGCGAACGCGGTGCCGAGCGGGATGTCCTCGCCGGCTCCGTAGGCCGAGAGCGTCACGGCCAGCGCCGCGTGCAGGACCATGAACAACGTGCAGCCCTCGGACAGGGCGAGTGCTCGTGACCGCCGATGCAGATCCGCCGGGATCGCTACCTCGAGGGCCTCGCCGCGGTAGGTGAACGTGGCTAGGCGAGGGCGGTCCACCGGCAGGGACAGCTGCTCTGGCGCCCCGCGCAGGGTCCGCTGCCAGAACTCGACCTGCTCGGTGGCGAGCGCGCTGAGTTTCCCATCCTCTCCGAGCAGGTTCCGCTGCCACAGGGCGTAGTCCGCGTACTGCACGGGCAACCGACCCCAACCCGGGGCGACGCCCTGCACGCGGGCCACATACGCCGTACTGAGATCGCGCGCGAATCGTTCGAGCGACCACCCGTCACACACGATCTGGTGCACGACGGCCAGAAGCGTCCGTTCGTCGGGACCGTTGACCATGAGATGCGCGCGGATCGGCGGTTCCGCGTGCAGGTTGAACTCCTGGCCGACGAGGTCGTCGACCCGTCCCGGCACCGAGTCGGTCTGAACCCGTTCGGTCATCAGCAGCGATCCGAGAGAGTCCGGGTCCAGTACCCGCTGTTCCGGTTCGCCGTCGGTCTCGGGAAACACAGTGCGCAGACTCTCGTGCCGTGCGACGACATCCCGCAGCGCCGATTCCAGTGCGCTCTCGTCCACGGATCCCGTCAACTGCCACAGGTACGGCACGTTGTAGGCAGAACCGACGTCGCCGTAGCGCTGGAGGAACCACAGCCGCCGCTGCGCGAACGAGAGCGGGACACGCTCCGGCCGCGGAACCGGGACGAGCTCGGGTCGCGCGTCGTACTCGGCCGTCAAGGTGCACCAACCTTCTGGGAGAGAGTCCTACCGGGCGTTGCGGATCTGGGTGATCACAGATGCCAGCTCTGCGACCGCCGGCGGCCGCATGATGCTGTGGTGGTCCGCGGTAACCGACGCGAACCGCAGGTCCGGGCCGATCAGCGAGCCCCAACCCCAGGTGCGGTCCGTGTCGGCGAGGGCACCGTCCGCCTCAGCTCGCACGAGCAGCACCGGGTAGTCGACGCCCTGGTCGACTTGCCCGACGGCGTACTCCTCCCAGGCCTGGGAGTTCGCCGCGTAGACGTCGAAGATCGTCTTCACTTCGTCCTCGGCCGTGCCCTCTGGCAGGTGACCGCCGGTCTGCATCGCCTTGAGCATGAGTTCGTACCTGCTGGGCGCCTCGGCGTGCATCGACGGCAGCTCGGGTTCGAAGTGCCACGCGAACTTGCTGGCGAGCTTCGACTCGGTCAGCAGCTGCGCCTCTTGGAGCGCATCGTCGGTGTTGTCGTCGAACCCCGGAGCCGGGCAGTCGATCAGGACGAGCAACTCCACGTCGTGCCCGGCGCGCCGCAGCGCGTCCGCGGTCCCGCGGGCGACCAGACCGCCGAAACACCAGCCGACCAGCACCGGTGGGCCGTAGCCACCGGCGGCAATGGCCGCGGCGTAGTCCTCGGTCATGACGGCGAAGTCGTCGTGCGGCGGCTTCCCGTGCAGGCCGATCGCCTCCACGCCCACCACCTGGTGCTCCGCCGGCAGCGTCCGCGCGAGATCCCAGTAGCAGAGCGTCGTTCCTCCGCCGGGATGGAAGCAGAACACCGGTGAGGTGACGGGTCCCTGTCGCAACGGCACGAGGTTCGAGTCGTGGAACTTCCCACTGCGGATCAGGTCGGCGGTGGCGGCGACGGTCCGGGCCCGCATGATCGACGCCATGGGCAGGTTGCTGCCGAACGCCCGGTTGACCCGCGCGATCAGCTTGATCGCGTCCAGCGAGTTGGCGCCGAGATCGAAGAAGTCGTCATCGCGGGAGATGTCGCCTACGCGGACGACCTCCTCCCAGATGACCAGCAGGCGCTGTTCGACGGAGTCGGTCGGTCGCGCCGACCGGGTGCGCTGCGGTTCGACCGGGGTGAGCGCCGATCGGTCGAGCTTGCCGTTGCTGGTGAGCGGAAGCTTCTCCACCGCCCGCCACCTGGACGGCACCCAGGCGGGCGGCAGTTCGCGCCGCAGCCGCTCCTCCAGGTCCGCGGTCGTGGCGTCGGCGTCGGCGTCGAGGACAACGTACGCGTCGAGATGGCTGATCAGCCCGCTCTCGTCCTCCCGGGCGATCACGGTCGCCGCCACCACCCCGTTCAGACGCCGCACGGACCCCTGGATCTCGCCGAGACCGATCCGGTGTCCACGCAGTTTGACCTGGTCGTCGAGCCGACCGAGCACCTCGACCCCTGCACCGGGCACGAGCCGGCCGAGGTCGCCGAGCCGGTATCGCCTCCCGTCGAAGCCGCCGGGCCGACCGCCCAGGTAGCCGAGTCCCACGTGGGGTCCGCTGATCATGACCTCACCGGGACACCACGGCGGCAGGAGCGCGCCCGCGCTGTCGACGACGGTGACGGAGTTGCCGCCGAACCCCGCCCCGACCGGAATGGACCTCAGCCGAACGTCGCGAGCGGTGCCGACCAGATGACACACCGCTCCGATGGTCGTCTCGGTCGCTCCGTAGTGGTTGTACACGCGGAGGTCCGGTGCCAGCCCCTGCAACCGGTCGGCGAGCGACGGCGGGAGGAACTCACCGCCCAGGACGAGGACTTCCCGCGGCAGCAGCGCGGCCGGGTCGTCCGCTGCCGCGAGTAAGGCGGTCAGGTGCGACGGCACGAGTTTCATCAGGTCGGCCGGGTGCCGGCGCAGCCGTTCCGCGAGCGCGGCCGGATCGGTGGCCACGTCGCTGTCGATCAGGTGGACGCGGCCACCCTTCGCCAGCACCGGGAAGATGGCGGTGTACGCCAGGTCCGCGGCCAGCGTGGACATCGCGACGGAACGCGTGTCGCTGCCGATGCGGAACACCTCGCTGCTCGCGGCGACGTAGTGCGCGAGCTGCTCGTGGCCGATGACCACGCCCTTGGAGGTCCCGGAGGTTCCCGAGGTGTAGATGACGTAGGCGACCCCCCTCCTCGTCATGGGTTCCGGCCGCGGGTCGACGTCCAGAATCGCAAGATCGTGCTGGACGATCACCGGGGCCGCGACGTCGCGGACGACGGTGTCCCTCCGGGCCTGTGGCCAGTCCGGGTCGAGCGGGACGAAGGCGGCTTCCGCCAGCCAGGTCCCCACCATCGCCACGACGGTCTCCACCGCCGTCTCGGCCATCACCGGCACCAGCGCACCGGGGCGGACACCGTGTTCCCGCAGCACGCCGGCGAGCGCAGCGGCCCGGTCGACCAGCTCCCGGTACGTCACGACGGCCGCGCCGCAGACGACCGCAGGCGCGTCCGGCTGCTCGTCTGCGCGCGCGAGGATGCCCTGCAGCGCCGTTTCCAGCCGGCTGACCGGCTCCGGTTCCTGTTCCGGTTGTGCCACAAGGAGAAGGACACCGATCTGCCGCGCCGGCTCGGTCACCGCGTCGGCCAGGAGATGACCGAACGCCTCGATGAGTGAACCGAGGTCCTCGGCGTTCGCCCCCTTCGCCGCCACGGCGACGAGCAGTCCCTCGGGACCGGACAGGCAGTCCAGGTGCAGGTCGGCCAGGACGTCCGGCGAGTCGGCCAGGCCGTTCTCGCGGTACCGGAACGCGAAGGAGGTGGCCCGCTGGGCGACCTCGGCCGGATCGAACTCGTACTCGGCGGCTTTCGCGTCCGTCAGTGCCGCGTGCGCGGCCTTCACGGCCTCGGTGAACGGCGTCTCCTGGCCGAGTTCGAACGACAGCGGTACCGGCCGTTCGAGCGGGCCGACGACATTCCCGAGGCCAGGCGCGGAACGTCCGTCCGTGACGACCACCGCGTGATGTTCCTCGGTGCGCGTGTAGCGCACATAGACGCTTTCCCACGCCGCGAATACCACGGCGGCCTCGTCCACCGCCAGTTCTTCAGCGACCTCCTGGACCCGCCGCAGCGTCGTGGCGGGAATCGTCGACGACACGTGCGAGACGCTGTCGTCGGCCATCACGAACGGGAGGTGCGACCGCGTCGTCGTCGCCACCGGTGCCGCGTCGACCAGCTGCTCTTGCAGCCAGACGGCCACATCCGCGTACTGGAGCACCTCGCCCGGCGCGACCGGCACACCCGTCAGCGTGCCGGCGAGCAGGTCCCAGGACGCCGGATCCGTGCTCAACCGGGGCAAATCCACAACGAGTTCGGTGCCGCCGGAAGTGGAGGAGTGCTCGACCGAAACCGCGCCGGCCCGCACGACGGCGCCACCTCCGGGCAGCGGTTCGATCGTGACACCGTCCGGTTCGTCGACCACCTGGACCGGCACGCTCAACCCGGCCACGTCGACGTAACGGGTGCGCAGCGCTTCATGTGCCGCCACCATCGCCGACAACCGACCGGCGACGTCGTCGACGCTGATCGTCCCGTCCGTCCGGATGCGCCGGGACACCCGGTCGGCTCCGCCGTGCCGGCGGTACAGGGCCTGTTGTTGCGGCGACAACTGGTAGCCACTCACGTCCTCCTCGAGCGCGGTCATCGCGTAGCTCCGATGCGTCCGTCGTGTTCGTCGGTCATGGCCACCAGGACTCGACGCGATCCCTCGAACGGGTCCCTTCCGTGCGAGACGAGCATGTTGTCGATCAGCAGGACGTCGCCGCGTTCCCACGGCTCCCGGACGATCTCGGCCTCGAGCGCCGCGCGCACCTCGTCCAAAGTGGAGTCTTCGATCGGTTCGCCGTCACCGTAGTACGCCTGCCGGGGGAGCTGACCGGGATCGAGGTCGAGCATCGAGGCCCGGACGTCCGCAGGCAGCGCTGAGGTGTGGAAGAGGTGTGCCTGGTTGAACCAGAGATCGACACCGGTGTCCGGGTGCTCGGCCACGGCCTGGCACCTCTGAGACGTCCACAACCGGTCAGGCTCCTGCCAGGCGAAGTCGATCTCCCAAGCCCTGCAGAACTCTTCGACCTCGTTCGGGTCCTCGGTCTCGAAGGCCTGCTGCCAGGTGACGCCCAGCCCGCTGCCGTAGTTGCGCACGTACCGGACTCCCCTGGCCGCGAACGACTCGACCAACGCCGGGTCCAGGCGCTCGCTGATCCTGCGGTTGTCGGCCAGCGGGGTCGCGCCCCCGGCCGTTGCCGCGGTCTCGCAGTAGAACCACAGGTACCTGGGCCAGACCCTGGCGTAGGCCATTTCGTTGTGCTGCAGGATGGTCTGGTCCGCCGGGTAGTCGGTCGACGTGTAGACACCCTCCACAGTGGACCTGCGGGGCGTCGAACCGTAGGTGTAGTTGAGCAGAGCCGGCGACCACTCCCTGACGACCGCCTGGAAGTCCACGGGTTTCCGGATCGCGAACCCGCGGAACAGCACGGCTCCACGCTCGTTCAGGATGTCCTGGACCCGTGGCTTGCTGTCCCGCATCCACGCGGCCAGTCCGACCGTCGGCACGGTGGGGCGGGCAACGGCCGGAACACCGCGGTCGGGGAGTTCGACCGTCACCAGGTCCTCGGCGGAGACGGCCACACGCCGCCGGGCGGCCGGTGAGTTCAGCGGTGATGGGGTGGTCATGTCGCTCCTCTGGGTCGACTGGTCACGGGCGGGTGACGGACGCGGGCCACGACTTCGGCTCGGCTGTGCGCGAGATCAACGGGATGTCCCGGATGTCGTCATGCTTCAGCACCCACATCAGGAACCGGTCGACGCCCATCCCGAATCCGGACGTCAGCATCGGGAATTCCTCTTTCATACGGATATACCAGGTATATTCCTGCTCGTTGACCCCATGCAGCGCGATGGACTTCCGCAGTTCCTCCGCGCTGGCGTGGCGTTCTCCCGAACCCACGACCTCCCCCATGCCGAAGTACAGGTCGGCGCTCTTGGCCGTCGCCCCGCTCTCGTCACCGAAGGCCTGGTAGAACGGCACAGCAAGACTGTCGAAGTGATGCACCCAGACGAATTCGCTGACGCGTTGCATCAGCAGTCGCTCGCCTTTCCGGGTGAACGTGCGCCACTCCCCCTCTTTCCGGACGGTTCCGTCGACGTCGGCCACGGTGCAAACGGCCTCGTCGAACGTCAGCTCGGCGAACTTCCCCTTCGTCTCGACCATCCTGACGAGATGGGAAACATCACCGCGCGCCTGCGCCAGCCGGTCGCCGGCACCGTCGAGAATCGCCCCGGCCAGCGCCTGGACGTAGCCGGTCACGTACTCGATCAGGGTATTCATGCCGCCGGGGAGCTCGGCCTCGCTATGCGTGTACTGGCCGAGATGCGTCTCGTCCGGCTTCTCGCCCCGGAACGACGGCATGATCGTGTAGCAACCACCCGGCGCGACCCGGCAGCCGTACTCCAGGGCGAACTGCATGGAGTCGGCGAGATACGTGTTCACGCCACTCACGGTTACCGGCACGGGCTCGGAGTCGCTCCCCAACGCCGTCGGGCACGTCACGGTGCGGGTGGTCACGGGCAGGAAGAGGTTCTTCAGACCGCGAGAGCTCGCGTACCGCAGGGTGGTCACGTGGATGATGTCGTGCAGGTCGCCGACCAACCGGTACCAGGGTGATCCAAGGTACCGAGCCAACGCTTCCAGATCGTTGCTGCCCCAGCTGGCAGGCGGCTCGACAGTTGTCACGGTGGGGTTCACATGTCTGCCTTTCTGGCGTGACGGGCTACTGCCCCGTCTCGACTGGCGGAATGTTCTGGTTGTGGCGGAAGACATTCTCGGGGTCGTAGAGCGATTTTGTGGCCGCCAGTCGGCGGTAACGGCTCTCGCCGTAGATGTCCGTGGTGCCCTCGCCTTGCGCGTCCTGAACGTAGTTGACGTACGCGCCACCGTGCTGCCACGGCACAAGGCTGTCGACAGTCCGCCGCGACCACTGTGCGTGCGTCTCGTCCTCTCCGGCGTTCGTCCACTGTGCCGATGCCGTGACGATGTAGGGCGCGTCCCGGTTGGGGACCGCCGATTCACCATCGGGAACGTCCACGATTGCTCCGCGCAGGAACTCAAAATCGATGCTCGACAGCGGCGACGTGATCTCATCGCTCGCATTGACGAGCGCGATAGCCGCAGCGCTCGTGATGTCGCTGAGGTAACAGGATTTGGTGAAGTACCTGTTTCCTGCTGGTTCGCTGTAGTCGCCCAACGCCTGCAGGCTGGCGTAGGACAGCACCTGGTCGAGACGACCGCCAGGCGGCACCGACCGGAACAGCGGCGCGATCACGTCAGGGCCGTCGGACGGAGGCCCGAACCAGCAAGCGGTAAGGAAGAGAGCCGGCTTGCCGCGCAGTCGTTCCGGGATCCATTCGTGGTTACCTGCGATCTTCAACGCGCCGACGGTGTGCAGGTCAAGCTGCTGTTCTTCAGCGAATCCGGCGTAGGCGACCAGCGCTTCGTATGCCGTGGCAAGCGCGTACACACCGGTCTGGTGGACAACCGGACCGACGTTCCGCAGCCGAAGCGTGAACCTTGTGACGACGCCGAAGTTTCCACCACCGCCGCGTAGCGCCCAGAACAGGTCCTCGTGGTCGGTCGGTGATGCCTCCACGATCGCGCCGTCCGCCAGGACGACCTCAGCCGCGGCGAGGTGGTCGCATGTCAGCCCCCACTTGCGAGCGAGCCAACCATATCCGCCGCCGAGGGTCAGTCCCCCCAAGCCCGTGTGGGACACCACACCTGCCGGGCACGCCAGTCCGTGCGTCGTCGTCGCCGCGTCGAGATCACGTAGCAAGGCGCCGCCCCCGGCCACCGCAACCATCGCCACAGGATCGACGTCGACCGAGTTCATGAGCGCAAGATCAATCATGACAGCATTGTCAGCGACAGCAGATCCTGCGACGTTGTGCCCACCGCCGCGTACTGAGACCGCGAGCCCTTCAGAACGCGCCCACCGCAGGACCGCGCCGACCTCGTCGGCGTTCACACACTGGGCGATCACTGCCGGGCGACGATTGTGCATGCTGTTCCAGACGCGCCGCTGAATGTCGTACTGTTCGTCACCCGGGCAAATGGCACGATCACCCAACAGCGAGCGCGGGCTGATCGACTTCAATAGACGTTCGCGCATTCGTATCCATTTCACGTAGTGGCACCACCGGCGCAGGGCAGATTTAGATCACTTTCTGCACACACATGCACGCGCAGAAAGTGATCTAATTTATCGTATTTTTGGTCGAATTGCCAACCATGTGCCGCCGCTGATATTCATATCACGAATAGCGGGCCGGGCACGTACGACCCTACTCGGATCACCCGCTCGCGAGCACAGAAAATTCGATTACAGTGAACTCACCACGATCGAAGGCTTCCACAACGTCACGACTCCCCCTTAAAAAAAATCTACTGACGCGAGTCAGTCTCCTGACCGCCGCGAACGTCAACCCATTTAGTCCACGGATCCAACGAGGTTTACCTCACTTTAAGGTTAACCGTAGGCCCAGACCAGAGCAACAGTGATTGTCGCCGTTACCTTCAACCACAGCAGGGGCAGACTCATAGTCGCCGAGAATCGACCGCAGCAGTTCCTCCGCAAGTCGCATCTTACCGACACCACCCGCACCCGTGGTAACTACCCGACGTCCTTCGGTCAACAGGCCACCTACATGTGCCATCTCCGCGCCTTACCCAAAACGCCTGGTCAACGCGGGAACGATACGACTTCGCCTTCTTGCTACGACGGCGCACGTCTTAAGGTCATATTCGCCGGTCATCACACTTTTCCAGAGAGCCCGACGTAGAGGTTCTCGGACACCGCGTCGCGGCCGACGGGAATCAAATCCTTTAAATGGGACAAGAACCCCAACCCTTCACTAGGACCAAAACGCGGACAAGATCCTCGAAACCCTCGCCGCCTACTGCTCACGAATTGACAACTCGGCACACCAGCTACCTGCCCTCGCCAGAACTATCACACCCCCCTGGTCATGATTGCACTGACCTGTATCCTCACATTGACTGACCGCAAGTATATCCATACGCTCAGTGAGCCTGTCAACTATAGCGAATGGGCTGGAATGACTTCACCCGATTGGCCTATTGAGGTGTACGGCAACCGCCTCAGCCACCTGTCGACCGAAAGGAAAAAATGAGCACCGACTCGGCGCCCGACCCAGTCCGTGGATCACCCGTAAGGCGTATTGACCTCCGTCTCAATGAACTCATCTCAGCCCTGTATCCTGATCCGCACACGCGTCCTGGATTCGCGAAGCTCGCGAAGGAAATCCACGAATCCTCTGGTCGCTCAATCTCGGGGACGTACCTGTGGGAGCTCTCAACCGGCAAGAAGTGGAACGTCACGCTCGAGCAGCTGGACGTACTCGCTGAGTTCTTCGGCGTGCCACCGGAATACTTTGTCAACGACCAGGTCGCCGATCGCGTCCACAGCCAGCTCCGGCTGGCAATGGCGCTGCGCGACGCGCAGGTCCGGAGCATCGCCCTGCGCGCGGACGGACTGTCTGCCGATGCCTTGAACTCGATCTCCGAGATGGTCGACGAGGCGCGCAAGCGACAAAAGCTCGGTCCGCTGCCCAACCACGGCGATACCGAATCCGACTAGCACGTGTCGAACCTGGCTGGCACCGTGTGCTATTGCCGCGGCTTCGCCGCCGCGAGGCAACCGACACAGCGACCGAGAGGACAGAACACACTGAAGGAACGCCACCTGCTGAAGCGCTGCCGGGCGGTGCTTGTGAACGTCCCGATTCCGCGGCCCTTCTCGATCGGGTCGTTCATCGACCAGGTCGCACGCAGCCGACGCCGCCGGATCCACCTGCACACCGCGCCGCACCATGCGCCAGCGGACAAACCCTGCGGGGTATGGCTCGCGACGGACGAGGAAGATCACATCTTCGTCGAAGAGCAGACCAGTCGGTTGCACCAGGAACACATCATCCTGCACGAAATCGGCCATATGCTCGGCGGCCACACGGTCTTGGCACCGCGCGAGAATCTGGACGCGCAGGAACTCTTTCCGGACCTGCAACCGCAGTTGGTCCGCCGGCTGCTCGGCCGCGTACGCTACGACGATCCCCAGGAGGAAGAGGCAGAGCTGATCGCCAGCCTCATCCTCACCTCGGCCGAGCAGGCCGACGCGACGACTCCGGGTGTACTCGGCGGCTTGGAAGAGAAGCTCGGCTACCGCCCGCGATAGCTCATTTCAGGAGGTCGTGACACTTGCTTTCGATAGAGACCATCGGCGTCGCCCTGATGTGGCTGGTCACGCTCGTCCGCGCACCCCAAAGTATCCGCGACCGGCAACAACGTCCGCTATGGACAGCGGTGGCGCTCATCACGGTTGCCATGACGCTCCACATGCCGGAGGTCCTGACTGCCGCCGGGCGCTGGCTCGATCCGTTCGCGCTCTATCTCGCCAGTCACCTCATCACGGTCGTGGACGGGACCGCTCTCGTCTGCGTCGTGCTGATGGCGGCGTCGAAGCGGCGTGGCGTGCTCCTCTGGTGCGCCACGGCCTTCGTCGTGTCCGGTTCGATGGTCTGGATCTTCGCGACCACACAGATGCCGCGACCGGAGGATTCCGCGCTGCCCACCATCTACTGGGGGATCTTCAGTGTCTATCACTTCACCGCCATGCTGTGCTGCGTGTACGTCTGCTGGCGCTACGCGTTCCAGGCGCGTGATTGGACTCTGCGCGGTGGTCTGCTCGCACTCGGCGCCGGGCTGACGATCGTCTGCCTGATGTGGGTGGTACTGATGGACTCGCTCCTGACCGGCAACACCCAGTGGATCGGGTACTTCACCGGCCTGGAACTCGTCGAGGTTCTTTTCGTCGCGGCCGGTGCGATTCTACCGGTCTTCAACAGTGTGGTCCGCGCCGTCGGAAACCTTTGGGTATATCGGCAAATCGCACCGTTGTGGCGTGACCTGGTCGAATCCGTGCCACACGTCGCCCTGGGCGCCACGCAGTCCCGACTAGGTGGATATCCGGTGGAGCTGCGCTTGTATCGCCGGATCATCGAAACGCGCGACGCGATTCTCACTTTGCGCGAATACGTCACCCTGGAAACGCTGGAACACCTGCGCGCCTACCTGGCCAAGCACCGGATCGACCCGCCCGATCGCGAGCCGACGTTCACCGCATGCTGGATCGAAATCGCCCGCCGAGCCAAGGCGACCGGAGAACGACCGCAGCCGCACGCCCAGGACATCACCCGCCTCGGCGGAGACGACGTCCGGAGCGAAACGGCCTTCCTGCTCGACGTCGCCCGGGTCCGGGCCACACCGCTGATCCAGGGGCTCAGGAACCAGCCCGATCTGCCAGGGTATTCCAGAACATGAGCTCGTAGGACTGCAGCAGCCGACCATAGCGGAGAGCGTGCTTCGGCCGCCAGTCCTCGTCCAGCCCTTGCTGGATGACAGCCACCGCCTGCTCATCTAATTCCGTCGGCGGCGGGGTAAAGAGCTCGAAGAACGCGACCTGGTCATCGGTGAACTCGTAGATCTCGCGCAGGGATGGGAGCAACTGGCCGCAGTAGGTGCCCCAGGTGTCATAGTTGGGTACCATCGCCAAAGCGACGTCCAACGTATCGCCGTTAAGAGCAAGCCAGGCGTAATACGCGGCGTATGCTTGGCATCCAGGCAGCGGCTCGTAATCGCGTAGATCTTCTTCGCTGAAACCGCACGCTTCCGCGAAGCGGATAGAATCCGCTATCGCCTGGTTCGCCCGGCGGGTCCGGCGGGTGAAGAATTCGATGGCCAACTCTTCGGAGCACGCCGCGAGGGTGAGGAAACTCCGCTGCGCGCTTCGGATGATGAAGATCTGCTCGGCGGCGAACGCCCCAAGCACCGGTAGGGGCACACGACCTTCCGCCACCAGCGGGATGAACTTGTTATCCCCAGGTCCAGGCTTCAGATTGCGTTCCAACTCGGCAATCACGTCACGCGCCGAACAAGCCACGCAAATACCCCCTTCGTCACCGCTGTCCCCGCAACGCTACCAATGACCAGGCTGCCCTGGCACTGCGCGGTTCGGGTTGCTCGCCCGCACCGGGCTCCTTGCGGAGCGCATAGCCGCCACCGCAACGGCCGAAGGACTCGGCGTCAGATCCCAGCCGCGACCCCTGCGTTGTCGACTACGGTCCGGTCAGCCGCGACGCGCAGCGACAGCAACGTCGCAGCCGCGGTGCCGGGATGGTCCAGGCCCGACACCCGAGTTCTGGCCGCCGGCACCGCTTCATGCCCGGCCTGCACCTCGTCCACCTGACCATGTTGCGCCTTGAGCGTCACCAACTCGAAGCGCGCGGCATCAGCGTCCAAGTCCATCCTCGCTCACGACAGCGCGCAACTCGGCCAGCACCACCCAAGCCCGAAGCTCGCCCCGACGACCAACGTGCCAATAGAATGCCCCTGGCCAGCCCCGTTCCCATCCCTTGTTAGTCCCGTCGAAGGCTCGAACCTGCGCCCCACGGAAGTCGTCATCGAGCATCAACACCCTGACCGCGGCGACGCCGGACGATCCCGACGGTCGCGGAAAGTCGCAGTTCACGGCAGGCGCTTCATCGATGAGCAGAGCTATAGTTCGTCGCATGAATACGCATCCTGCGCATGGATGCAACGAACAGGTGTTCGAGTCTCGGACACACTTTTACCCCACACGCCCAACGGCCCGTGGGGTAAGTATCTTGGTCACCCTCTCTGCAGTACCGCCCTCATTCGCCGACGGTGCCTCGGAGAGTAGGTCCATGCTCAGTTGCCCTGGTCCGCTCATCGGACTGATGTCTCTCCTCCGAACTGCGGCCTGACTTCGCGACGATTGTGACTACAGACGATCTCCAGCTCGTGATCACCCAGGTGTCTCGCCACGGCAGTTGGCTGGCTGTCCGCCGGCGTTCGGGGTGCAAGCAAGCCAGGTAGCAGCTCAAGGAGATGGTCCTCGCGCACATAGACGTAGGGAACTGGATCGTCCGGTCGTCGTGGGCCGCTGCTGCGGCCGTGTCGGCACCGATACCCCGGGCGACCGTGCACCCAGTGCGCATCCATCCGGCGACCGCATACCCCGCACACCACCAGACCGGCCAGCACGTACCGACGGGGCGGACCGTCTTTCGTGCGCCGGGCAGCCCTGATCCTCTGCACCGCAACAAACTGCGCATCGTCAACCAACGGGGCATGCGCCAGCCGTTCGGACACCTCCCACTCCCCTGCCCGATTCCAGGACACCGCGCCGGAACCACGGCCACCGACACGGCCTCCCCCGCCGTGGCCCTTGCTGGATTGGCGATTCCACACCTGGCGGCCGGTGTACCGCGGATTCTCTAAAATCGACTGCACCGTCCGTACAATCCACCCCGAACCCGGCCGATGCGTATTGCGCTTCCGATCCACCCTCGACGGGCACGGCACACCTCGCTCGTTCAGCTCCCGCGCCAACGATGCCACCGACCGGCCACGAGCGCGCTGTTCGAACATCCACCGCACCCACCCTGCGGTGGCTGGATCCGGTTCCAGCACGTGCACCCGGCGCCCCCACCGCGCCTGAATGGCGTTCGGGTGCGGCCCGACGTCGGCCAGCCGGTATCCATACGGCGGGCGTCCGCCCAGAAACCGGCCCTGCACCCGAGTCTGCGCACTCATCGCCGCCATCACCCGATGCCGCGCCCGCATCACCTCTCGCTGCGCCTGCGCACCCAACAGCACCAACAAGGCCTGATGCACCGGACTGCCCAATCCCACCGGCCCACCCGCCTCCGGCAGCCAGACCCGCACCCCGACCGCCTCCAGCCGGGCCACGACGTCCCGGAACTGATCGCCGTAGAACGCCCGCTCATACTCCCCGACCACCACGGCATCGAACTGCCGATCCGAAGCCTCAGCCGCCGCGAGCAGCGCCGCAGCGGCTGGGCGCTCGGCCCACGACCACCGCCGCGACCGGCTCTCATCGAAAAACTCGACCACGACTTCGCCGTGGTCCTCGACTAGTTCATCCGCCACCGCGCGCTGCCAAGCCCGCGACGTCACCGGATCCTGACAATCACTCGTCGACATCCGACCGTAAAACGCAAACCGCACACCCGTCACCCGCTCGCTGGCGCGTGACCCACGGCCACGACGGGCAGCGACAGCGCACACAAATTCCGCACTAGGGCGTGTCTCGAAGTGTTGACCAGCCAAGATCCCGAATAAAGAGCCGTACCGGCGTGTCGGTGATCAAATAGGTGAGGTCTCCGGTAGATCGATCAACGACGAAGAAGATCGAGAACACCGGAGACCTCGTGGCCAGCCTAGCGGTGGCCGGGCGAGCTGACTTGA
>NZ_QZFV01000084.1:0-67832 GCF_003600245.1 Amycolatopsis panacis | reverse complement strand
CGCGGTGGGCGATGCGGAGGTGTGTGTGCGACCACCTCGTGGCGTGCGCCGGACCGGTTTCGGGTCTGTGAAGGGACCCTTCACGGACTCTGAGTCTGTGAAGGGTCCCTTCACAGCCCGCCGTCCGGAGCGCCGGGGTGGGCTGTCCGGGTGAAGCTTCCCGCAGGGCCGGCGGACGGGCGGATCGTGCGCACCGCGACCGGGGGCGTTCCCGACGGCGGCTTTCACCGTCGTGGGTGTCCCTGCGGCACGGTGCGTGATCGCATGTGCGGCAAAAAAGGGGAAATGTGCTATTCGCTGTCCTCCGGATGTCTCAGCCGGAGAGTTTCGGCCTCTCATTTCCGGGGGAAAAAATCCCTCCGGGTGCCGGACGGGCGACAGTATGATTCTTTTGTCTGTTCCCTGGGAGGCTGGGACATGAACACGGTAGCGGCCGGGCGGGTGGATCCGCCCCAGGACGGTCGGCGCCGCCCCCGCCCGGTGGGCGGCCGGCAGCGGGGCGCCGCGCTGCCGGTACCCCTGGTCGGGCGCGACGCCGAGTACGCCGTGCTGGCCGATGCGGTCACCGCTGCCGGGTCGGGCCGTGGCGGCGGGCTGCTCGTGTGCGGGCCGCCCGGCATCGGCAAGTCCCGGCTGGCCGCGGAAACGGTCGGGCTGGCGCGGGACAAGGGGTTCACCGTCGTCGAAGGCCGGGCCGATCCGTTGCTGTCCGGGCTTGCCTACGCGCCGATCGTGCAGGCTTTCCGCGATCACCTGAAGGCGCCCTCCGGCGAGGGTGCCGAGGAACTCGGCGTGCTGTTCCCCGACCTGCGGCCGGACGCGCCATCCACCGGGGATCCGGCGTTGCAGCGGACCCGGATGTACGAATCGGTCCTGGCGGTCACGCGGCGCCTCGCCGCCCGGAATCCGGTGCTGCTGTTCCTCGACGACGTGCACTGCGCGGACCGCGGAACGGTCGAGCTGCTGTATTACATCGGCCGCAACGCGGGGGAGCTGCCGGTGCTCGTGCTCGCCTGCTTCCGTTCGGGCGTGGCCAACGAGGCGCTCGCCGCGATGGCGGCCGCGACCCGGCGCGATCCCACCGGCCGGCTCCTGGAACTCGCCCCGCTGACCGACCGGGCGGTGCGCGAGCTGGTCGGGCATCTGCTGGGCGCGCCACCGTCGCCCGCGCTGCTGCGGGCGGTCACGTCGCGGGCCTCCGGGATCGCGCTGTTCGTGGTGGCGCTGACTCGGCATCTGGCCACCGGCCGGATGTCCGGCCCGCTGCCCGAGGTGATCCGGGACGTGGTGCTGGAACAGGTGAACCAGCTCGGCGAGACCGAGCGGCGGCTGCTCGAGGTCGTCGCGGTGGCCGGGGTGCACGGCCGCCCGGCGGTGCTGGGCACGGTGGCCGGGCTGGACGAACCGGTGCTGCATGCCGCCTTGCGCCGCCTGGCCGGCACGAGGCTGGTCGTCGAGCACCGGTCCGGCGCCGAACCGCACTACCGGATCGCGCATCCGCTGTACGCCGAGGCGATCTACGGCGAACTCGGCATTTCCGAACGGCGCTCGCTGCACGCCGCGGTCGGCGCCGCGCTGGACGCGAGCGGGGCGGGCGGCACGGTGGCGTCCGCGCCGCACTACGCCGCCGGTGGTGACCGCGTCCCCGCGGCCCGTGCGGTCGAGGTGTTCAGCGATGCCGGCCGGCGGGCGCTGACCGTGGGCGATCTGGACGAGGCCGGTGACTATTTCCTCGCCGCCCTCCGCCGGGCCCGGGAGGTGCGGCCCGAAGCGGTGCCCGCGCTGCTGGTCGACCTGGCCCGGGTGGAGCAGGGGCGCGGCCGGCTCGGCGAGGCCGCCGCCCTGCTCGACGGCGCGGTCACGCTCGGCGCGCGCCGGGGCGAGGAACCCGAGCGGTTGCGGGCGTGGCGGCATCTGCAGGCGTTGCTGGAGGCCGAGCGCGGCAACGTGCGGGCCGCGGTCGATCTGGCCCGGGCCACCGGACGGCGGCCGGACCGCGATCCGCCGATGCGCCTGATGATCCACTGGATCATCGCCCTGCGCGAGGTCGACCTCGCGGAACTGGCGCTGGTGTCGAAAGAACTCGCCGAGCTTCCGTCCACACACGACACTCCGACGGCGCATGCGGCGGCCCGGCTCGGTGCCGGGGTGCTCGCCGCGCTGGCCGGCGATCCCGCGACCGCGTTCGCCGAGCTGTCCGAGGCGCTGGAGCTGGCCGCCCGCTGCGGGGGCGACGCGCCGCACGTCGCGTTCCCGATCCGGATGCTGCTCAACGGGCTGGCCGTGGTGCGCGGCGACCTGGCCACCGGGATCCGGGTGGCGGACGTCGAGAGCACGGCCCCGGTCCGGCTGTGGCTGCCGGGCGCCACCTGTTACCTGGAGACCATGCTCGCGACCACCCGGTACTACGCCGGTGACCTCGCGACGGCGCTGACCCACCTGGATCACGCCGTCGCCGAGGCCCGCCGGGTCGGCGGCGACCGGCTGGAGAGCCGGACGCTGGCCACGCGGTCGTTCCTGCGGGCCGAGCGCGGCGACCTCGACGGCGCGGAGGCGGATCTGACCGCCGCGCGCCGCCGCTACGACCCGGAGCAGATCGACCTGAAGGACGCGGTCGAGCTGGCCGCGACCGCGCTGGCGGTGCGCCGTGGTGCGCCCGCCGACGTTCCGCCGCTGACCGGCACGCTGCCGTTCGGGGACGTTCAGCTCAATTGCCTCCGCACTGCCTTCGCCGGGTACGCCGCCGTGCACTCCGGAGACGAGGACGAGGCCGATCGCATCACCGGCCTGCTGCGCGCGAGCGGGCGCGATGCGGCGGTGCCGGCCGCGCTCGCGGATCTGCAGCAGGGACTCACCGCGATCCTGCGGGGTGCCCGCGCCGAAGCCGGGCGGCTGCTGCGGGATGCCGCGATCGCGTTGCGCGGCATGGGGGTCAGGCTGCTGGCGGCGCACGCGGAACTCGAACTGGCCGAGCTGCTGCCCCGGGCCGAGGCAGCGGAGCTGACCGGCGCCGCCACGGCCGTGCTGGCCGCCGCGGGCAGCAGCCCGTTCCCGGCGCGGGTCGCGCGGCGCGGCCGGCCGGTCGGCAAGGCTGGTGCGCTGACCCGGCGGGAGTCGGAGATCGCGCCTCTGGTCGGGCAGGGGTTGTCGAATGCGGAGATCGCCGCGCGGTTGTTTCTCAGTGAGCGGACGGTGGAGACTCATTTGCGTAATGTGTATCGGAAGTTGGGGTTGCGGTCGCGGGTGAGTCTTGCGCGGTGGGTGCGGTGATCCGGGGTGCTCCTTTGGTGGGGCAGGGGTTGCCGAATGCGGAGATCGCCGCGCAGTGGTTTCTGAGCGAGCCGGAAACCCCGTCTGAGCAACGTGTATCGGAAGTTGCGGTCCCGGGTCAGCCTCGCGCGGTGGGTGCGCTGACCCGGCGCCCGCGGTGACACGGCGGTGACGGCTCCCGGCCAGACTGCCTGGTGACCCAGCGATCGGGAGGGTTGCCGATGGAACACGTGCGGGCGTCCCGGGATCCGGCGCCGCCGGTCCGGGACGAGGTGCCGGGCACCGGGCAGCCGCTCGGCGCGGAGGTCCGGCATTTCCTGGAGGGCCGGTTCGGGCAGGACTTCAGCCGGGTGCGGGTGCATACGGACCGGCCCGCCGCCGGCTCGGCCGCCGGGCTGGGTGCGAAGGCCTACACCGTCGGCGAGAACGTGGTGTTCGGCTCCGGCGAATACCGGCCGGGCACCGAAGACGGCCGCCGCCTTCTCGCGCACGAACTCGCGCACGTCGTGCAGCAGCGCCGGGGCGGTCCGACGGCTCCCGGTTTCGCGGCCGGTCACGAGCTCGACCATGCGGCCGACGCGGCGGCGGACGCGGTGCTCGGCGCCGGTCCCGGACCGGTGGCGGTGGCCGGCGGCAGTGCTCGCGGCGTCGCCCGGCAGGCCGATCCGGCCGTGGACCCGCGGGTGGTGCTCGGGCAGCTCCCGCCGTGGGTGGCGGTCGCCGCGCGGTCGCTGGCCCGCTGGGTGCTCGTGCCGCTGCGGCTGGCCGGGTGGGCGGTGACCGGTGCGGCCATCGGGCTCCGGGTGTCGGGCACCGTCGGCGCGGGGCCCGGCGTCGGCGCCGGGCAGGACACGATGTTCTTCCTCGACACCGAGACCGGTGAGCTGACCGGAGACATCTTCGGCTACGGCGAGCTGGGAGTCGGCGCGATCGCCGGGGGCGGCGGCGGGGTCGTCTTCGCGGTGCGGCTCGGCCCGATCGGGAAATCCGGCAGCGTGTCCGGCGCCTACGCCGGTGCCTCGGTGGGTGGTTCGGTGCAGCTGCTCGCCGGGGCCGGGTTATCGATCGGCACCGGCCTGCTGTCGGGCGAGGAGGGCTGGGCGGCGGCCGCGTTCAGCGTCGGTCCGGAGGCCGGGCTGAAGTTCTCCGAGACCTACGGGGTCAGCGTCGCCGGCACGGTCGCGCCGGTCGTGTCGGCCTGGGCCACCGGGTTCGCCACAAGACTCGCGGCCGGTACGCGGGCGATCGGGGCGGTCGGCGGGGCCATCACCGACGCGGTGGCGCAGAGCTTCGGCGGGGTCGTCGCGATCCTCGATCCGGACAACTGGAACCTGGCCGGGTATCGGCCGGCCGAAGCGCAGGCCATGCGCGAACTCGGCGGCTACCTGAAGCGGGTCATCCTCGCCACGAGCCTGGACCGGTTCCTCGCGGGGGAATCGCGCGGGGTCCCGGTGTCCGCGCGGATCGCCGGGGTCGGCGACGTCGGCGTGCTGCTGCGGGCCACCGAGGCGGTCAACGCGCAGTATCGCCGGATCAGTGGCACCGCCAGGGTGTCGGCAAAGTTGGTCGGGGGCCCGGCAGCGGGCGATGCGGAGGTGTGTGCGACCACCTCGTGGCGTGCGCCGGACCGGTTTCGGGTCCGTGAAGGGTCCCTTCACGGACTCAGGGTCCGTGAAGGGACCCTTCACGGACCTCTACACCGACTTTGCCGGAACCCTGAGTGGCACCGCGGTCCGGGCCGGCGACCAGATCTGGCCGGCCGACGCCTTCGCCCATCGCACCTACCTGCAGTTCCTTTCCTTCCTGCAGGAACAGCGGCTGCTCTCGGCCGCCGCCGGGTCCCGCGGCCCGGCGAAAGTTACGTGGTAGCACGGATGGCGCCGTGCCGCGCCGGATCGAGATCATCCAAGGGGGACAGCATTGCCGCTGAAGGGGGAGAGACCGGTGGGTTCGCAGGGGATCGTGACGAGAGCGGAACCGGCGTGGGCGGACGCCGGCCCGGATGACGTTCTGATGCTGCAGATGCTGCCGACGTTCGCGGTTCGCGAGGCGGAGGACGATCTGCCGCTGTCGCGGGCCGCCCAACGGCTGGTGGTGTTCCTCGCCTTGCGTGATCACCCGGTGCGCCGCGCCGAGGCGGCGCACACCCTGTGGGGCGAGGCCTCGGGAGAACACAGTGCCGCGAGCCTGCGGACCACGCTGTGGCGCGTCGGGCAGGTCCACCGTGGCCTGGTCCGGGCGACACCCGAATGGCTTTCGCTGGCCGATACGGTCGCGGTGGACGTGCGGGCGGCGTTCGGCCTGGCTCGGTCGCTGGCCGCACACGGCGAATTGCCGGCGGACAGCGGTCCGGTCGCCGGTCTGCTGGCCACGGACCTCCTGCCGGTCTGGTGTGACGACTGGCTGTTCGCCTTCCGGGAACGCTGGCGCCAGCTGCGGCTGCACGCGCTCGAACGCCTCGCCGAACGCCTTGCCGCGCAAGGACGTTTCGTGGAAGCGGTGGACGTCGCGCTCACCGCGATCGACGGCGAGCCGCTGCGGGAGAGCGCGCACCGCAGCCTGATCCGGGTGCATCTGCTGGAGGGCAACCACGGGGAGGCGATCCGGGTCTACCGGGCGCTGGTGCGGCTGCTGCGCACGGAGCTGGGCGTCGCGCCCAGCCCGGGTGCGCGGGCACTGCTGGGGGAGATCCGGCCGGCACAGTGACGGCGCGGTGACGACGGGCCGCTGTACTGCTCGGCATGTCCGGTGAGGCCGTGGAGCGGGTCGCTTTGCACGTCATGCGGGCGTGGCGCACGCCCGACGGGCTGTTGTGGGTCCGGGTCATGAGCACGACGGACGTGACCGCCGACGAGGTGGCCGCGGCCGTCGTGACCACCAGGGAACAAGTCCTGGCCTCGGCCGAGGCCTGGCTCCGCGCGATCGCCGAGGGCGGTGCGCCCGGGGTGACGCCGCGGTGACGGGACCGCGGGAAGCTGACGATCACGGCCGGAAAGCCGCGGAGGGAGACGGCCATGCCAATCACGCCCACGTATCCGGGTGTCTACATCGACGAGCTGCCGAGCGCGGTGCGCACCATCGTCGGGGTACCGACCTCGGTCGCGGCCTTCGTCGGCACCGCGCCGCGCGGCGCGGTGGACGAGCCGGTGCACATCACCAGCTGGGAGGATTTCACCGCCGAATTCGGCGGGCTCGACTCCGGCACCGCTTTGGCGTACGCGGTGTTCCAGTTCTACGCCAACGGCGGCAGTGAAGCCGAGATCGTGCGGGTGGTCGCGAAGAACCACAGCACCACACTCGACGACGCGGAGACGGCCGATACCACGCCCGCCCGGAACTACGCGGCGGCGGCCGTGATCGCCCTGACCGGCGGGGTGACGCTGCACGCGGCCAGCCCCGGCAGCTGGCCCAACGACCGGAACCTGCGGGTCCGGGTCGATTACGACACCGCACCGGACCCCGCCGGGAAGCTCTACAACCTCACGGTCCGGGACATGAAGAGCGGGATCACCGAGCAGTACCTCAACGTCAGCACGGACACCACGTCCGCGCGGGCGCTCAAGCACGTGCTCGCGTCGTCGAGCCTGCTCAGCAGCACGGTCGTCGAGGGCGACGGGTCGCGCCCGGCCGCGCACGACACGGTCACCGACGGCTCCGACCCGTTCCCGGACGATCCGCAGGGGAAGAACCTCTATTCGGTGGTGACCACACCCGGCGCGGACGGCGACGCGCCGAACAACCTGGACTACCTCGGCGACGAGGAGACCAAGACCGGGTTGTACGCGCTGCTGAAGGCCGACATCTTCACCATGCTCTGCCTGCCCGGCGCACCGGGTCTGATCGGCGGGGCCGACAACATTCTCGGCAACGCGATGAAGTTCTGCGTGGACCGGCGCGCGATGCTCATCGTGGACCCGGACCCGAACTGGAAGAAGCCCGCCGACGTCACCCGGGCGGTCCGGTCGACCAGCCCGGCCTTCGTGCTCAACGATCCCAACGCGAAGAACGCCGCGCTGTACTTCCCGCGCGTCGTGCTGCCGGACCCGAACAAGGACAACTCGCCGCAGGAGTTCCCACCGTGCGGGGCGCTCGCCGGGATCTGGGCCCGCACCGACGTGCAGCGCGGCGTATGGAAGGCGCCGGCCGGCACCGAGGCCGGGCTGAGCGGGGTCACCGCCCTCACGGTTCCGTTGACCGACAAGCAGAACGGCGTGCTCAACCCGCTCGGCGTGAACTGCCTGCGCGGTCTTCCGGTGGTGGGCAACGTGGTCTGGGGCGCGCGCACCCAGCGGGGCGCGGATGCGCTGGCCGACCAGTGGAAGTACCTGCCGGTGCGGCGGCTCGCGCTGTATCTGGAGGAAAGCCTCTACCGCGGCACGCAGTGGGTGGTGTTCGAGCCGAACGACGAACCGCTGTGGTCCTCGATCCGGCTCAACGTCGGCGCGTTCCTGAACACCCTGTTCCGCCAGGGCGCGTTCCAGGGCCGCACGCCGAAGGAGGCCTACCTCGTCAAATGCGATGCCACGAACAATCCGCAGAACGACATCGACCGCGGGATCGTGAACATCCTCGTCGGGTTCGCCCCGCTCAAGCCCGCGGAATTCGTGCTCATCCACATTCAGCAGCTCGCCGGCCAGATCCAGGTCTAGGAGTAAGCCAGCCATGTCCGACAGCAAGATCAAGCGGCGCGATCCGTACAAGAACTTCCGGTTCCGGGTGAAGTTCGCCGGTGGCGAGTACATGCTCGGCGTCAGCAAGGTCACCGGCTTCAAGCGCAGTACCGAGGTGATCAAGCATCGCAGCGGGGGCGATCCGGCGACCAGTTTCAAGCTGCCCGGCCGGACCGAGTACGACCCGATCACCCTTGAACGCGGGGTGACCACGGACAAGGTGTTCGCACAGTGGGCGAACCGGGTGTGGAGTTTCACCAATTCCGGGCGCGGCCTGGAGACCTCGCTCAAGGACTTCCGCCAGGACCTGATCGTGGACGTGTTCGACGAGGGCGGCCAGAAGGTGCTGTCGTACCAGGTCTACAACTGCTGGGTCTCGGAGTGGCAGCCGGTGTCCGATCTGGACGCGAACGCCAACGCGGTCGCCCTCCAGCACGTCAAAGTCGAGAACGAGGGGTGGGTGGCCGAGGAGGTGACCGAGCCCGAGGACACCTCCTTCGAAGACCCGGCGTGACGTGATGGCCGCGCTGACCGAAGCCGGACTGCTGGGCACGTGGGAGGCCGCGCAGGGGCTCCCCGCGGTGCGACGGGCGCTGACGCTGGCGGTCGCGGGCGGGGCGCAGCCGTCGACGGTCGCCGATCTCGCGGTCGGCCGGCGGGACGGATTCCTGCTGGCACTGCGGGAAAGCTGCTTCGGTCCGGCCTGGCAGGCACTCGTGGCCTGCCCGGCGTGCGGCGAGGAACTCGAACTGGAGCTGTCCGGAGAGGACGTCCGGGCGCCCGCGCCCGCGGTACCCGCCGCGACGGTGACCGCCGCCGGATACGAGGTGGATATGCGGCCGGTCACCAGCCGCGACCTGCTGGCGATCCAGGGGGAGGCGCCGGACGCCCGTCGGCGATTGCTGCAACGGTGCGTGGTCGCCGCCCGGCAGGCGGGCCGGGAGGTGGCGACGGCGGAGCTGCCGGACGCCGCGCTGGACGCGCTCCCGGCCGCACTGTCCACTTGCGACCCACAAGCGGACGTACGGCTGAGCCTGGACTGCGTGACCTGCGGACACCACTGGGCGGCGCCGTTCGACGTCGCCGCCTACCTGTGGACGGAACTGGACACCTACGCCCGGCGGCTGATGCACGAGGTGCACGCGCTCGCGCTCGGCTACGGCTGGTCGGAAAGCGACGTGCTCGCGGTGAGCCCGGCGCGGCGGCGGTACTACCTGGAACTCGCGGGGAGCACGGCGTGAGCGATTTCGTGGACCGGCTGCTCGGCCGGACCGGCAGCCCGCCGGTCCGGCCGATCGTGCCGACGCTGTTCGAGCCGGTCGCGCCACTGCGTACCAGCGCGGTGCCGCCGATGGGCACTTTCAGTGAGTCCGATCCGCCGCGTGAGCCGCCGGTCCCGCCCCCGGCGCCCGAACCCCGGACGGTGCCCGGGACCGCGGCGGTGTTCCACGAGAGCCGGGAAACGCACGAGACCCGGGTCGAGATTCCCTTGCCGTTCAAGGAATCGCAGCCGCAGTCGAGGCCAGGCTCGGCGCGAGAGATCATCCGGGAGGAACACACCGATCCGGATGCCCCTTCGGTCACCGTCACCTCGGTGACCGCCGCGGCCGTCCCGGTCGTCGTGCCGCCGGTGGTACCGGCGGCTATTCCTGCGGTGGCGCCGCCACCGGCCGTCGTCCCGCCCTCGGCCTCGGAAGCCACCCCTCAGACGGTGGCTCCGCCGACCGCCGGACCGGTGCGTGCCCATCCGGTCACCCGGGCCAGGCCGCGCCCGGCGGCGCCCGAACCACCACGGCCGCCGACGCTACGGCGGCGGCCGGAACCGGCCGAGCCGGACGTGCACATCAGCATCGGCCGGGTCGAGATCAAGGCGGTACCCGCACCGGCACCGGCCACGCCGCCGCGGCCCGGACGATCCCGGCTGCCGGTGCTCGGGCTGGACGAATACCTGAAGGAAAGAGCGGGAGGTGACCGGGGATGAGCGATGCGAACGCCGTCGAGGCGGTCACCGAGGCCCTGGTGCAGCTGGTCCTGGAGGGCACCCGCGAGGTCGAGAGCGGGGCCAAGGTCGAGGCGAAACCACCGGACGCGAACCCGGATGCCGGCGGCGATCCGCGGGTGACCCTGTTCCTCTACGAGATCGACGCCGATCCGGCGCTGCGCAACGAGGACCCGTCCGGCCTGCGGCCCGGCGAGCACGGTGATCCGGCGCTGCCCCTGGTGCTGCACTACCTGCTGACGGCGTTCGTACCGGGCGGGCACGACGTGACCGCGCACCGGATGCTCGGCGGTGCCCTGCGGATCCTGCACGAGCATCCGGTGCTCAGCCGCGACCGGCTGCGTCAGGTTCCCTCGCACAGCAACGTTTCCGAGCAGCCCGAGCTGATCAGGATCACCTGGCAGCCACTGGAGGAGAAGGACATCTACTCGCTCTGGTCGGCTTTCCGGACCGGGTACCGGCTTTCCGTCGCGGTCGAGGTCGGCCCGGTGCTGATCGACAGCCGCCGCCCGCCGCGTACGCCGGTGCCGGTCCTCAAACGCGGCCCGCAGGACCGGGGGCCCACCGCCGTGGCGAGTGCGCGTTCGCCGTTGCCCGAGGCGACGGCCGCGATACCGGTCGCGGTCGGCGCCGACGGACGCGAGCACGAACAGTCGTCCGCGCCGGTCGGGAGCCGGGTGATCGTGCGGGGTGCGAACCTCGGTGGCACCACGGAGATCCGGCTCGCTCATTCGCTGCAGTCCGATCCGGTCGTCCTCAGCCCGCGGCAGGTGGGTGGCACCGAGGTGCGGTTCGACCTGTCCGGCGCGGCGGGGAGCTACCTGGCCGGGCTGTGGTCGGTCACGCTGGTGAGCACCGTGACCGTGGAGGGCGAGCAGATCACCACGACCACCAACGAGGTTTCGCTGGCCATCGCTCCGGCCATCACGAGCACGATGCCCGCGACCGTGGTGCGGACCGGGACGACCGCGGTCGTCGGCCTCCGCTGCAGCCCGCCGGTGCGGGCCGGGCAGCCGGTGCTGCTGGCGCTCGGTTCCCGCGCGGTCCTGGAACGCCGCGAGCTGGCGGCACGACCGGAGGATCCGGTCGTGGGCACCGATCTGACCTTCGACGTGCCGGACGCGCCGCTGGGCACGCACCTCGCCCGGCTCCGCGTCGGCGGGGTGGACAGCCTGCTGATCGACCGCACCGGCGACGCCCCGCGGTTCGATGACACGCAGACGATCACGGTGATCGGCTCATGACCGGGCACGGGGGGTGGGAGGCGGCCAATGGGCGGTTCCTGGCCGCCTCCCTGGAGTGGCTGCGGCTCGTGCTGCGGGCGCACCACGAAGCGCGGGAGTCCACTGTGGACATCTCGGTGGACAAGGTGACCGCGGCCGCGCAGGAGGTCGCGGACGCGGAGGAGATCAGCCCGCCGCCCGCCCTGGTGGTCCTGGCCGCCAGGCTGGGGTTGTCCCGGTTCGAGCGGGACACCCTGCTGCTGTGCGCGGCAGTCGAGCTGGATCCCTCGATCGCCACGTTGTGCGCGCTCGCACATGGCGACGAGCGGATGGCCTATCCGACGTTCGCCCTCGCGCTGGCCGCGTTGCCGGATCCGGCGTGGGAAGCCGTTTCCCCTTACGGAGGCCTTCGGTTCTGGCGGCTCGTCGACGAGCCGCCGCAGGGCGTGGTGTCCGCGGCGTTGCGCGCGGACGAGCGCGTGGTCAACTACCTGAAGGGCCTCGGTCACCTTGACCACCGGCTGACCCCGGTGGTGACCCGGATCCCGCCGGATGCGGGGGATGGGCTGCCGCCGTCCCAGCAGGAGGTAGCCGACCAGGTCGTCCGGCACTGGCAGGCGGGGACCGGCACCGGTGCGGTGGTGCAGCTGGCCGGTCCGGCCGACGACGCGAAGCAGCTCGTCACGGCGCACGCGGCTGCGGCCTGCGGGCTGCTCGCGTACCGGCTCCCCGCGTCGTTGCTGCCCGTGCGGCCCGTCGAACTCGACGAGGTGGCCAGGCTGTGGCAGCGGGAAGCGATGCTGCTGCCGCTGGCGCTGTACGTCGACGTCGAGGAGACCGGCGAAAACCGTGCGGCGTCGACGGTCGCCGGGTTCCTTGACCGGGTCACCTGCCCGACGGTGGTGGCCACGCGGGAGATCCGGGCGGACCTGGCCCATCGGTCCCTCGTGCTCGACACGTGCCCGCCGACGCCGGCCGAACGGGCGGCGGCCTGGCGTGGCGCACTCGGTCCCGGAGCGGACATCGACGGGCTCGCCGCGCAGTTCGCGCTGGAGGTTCCGGCGATCACGGAAGTGGCCGCGGAGGCCGGCGGCGATCCGGCCGTGGCGTGGCGGGCTTGCCGCGTCCGGACCAGGCCGCGGCTGGCCTCGCTCGCCGAGCGGCTGGAGCCGAAGGCCGGGTGGGACGACATCGTGCTGACCGAACAGGCCAGGCGGCAGCTGGGCGAGATCGCCGCCCAGGTACGGCAGCGGAGCACGGTGTTCCACGAATGGGGTTTCGGCGAGCGGATCACCCGGGGTCTGGGACTGAGCGCGTTGTTCGCCGGGCCGAGCGGCACCGGGAAGACGATGGCGGCCGAGGTGCTGGCCAAGCAGCTCGCGCTGGATCTGTACCGGGTCGATCTTTCCGCGGTGGTGAGCAAGTACATCGGCGAGACGGAGAAGAACCTGCGTCGGCTGTTCGACGCCGCGGAGGGGGTGATCCTGCTCTTCGACGAGGCCGACGCGATGTTCGGCAAGCGCAGCGAGGTCCACGACGCGCACGACCGTTATGCCAACATCGAGATCAGTTATCTGCTGCAACGCATGGAATCGCATCCGGGGCTGGCGATACTGACCACGAACCTGCGCACCGCGCTCGACTCCGCTTTCCTGCGCCGGCTGCGGTTCGTCGTGGAGTTCGCCTTCCCCGGCCCCGTGGAGCGGGAATCGATGTGGCGCCGGGCCTTCCCGGCGAAGGCGCCGCACGCCGGACTGGACTTCGACCGGCTGGCACAGCTGCCGGTCAGCGGCGGCATGACCCGCAACATCGCGCTCAACGCGGCGTTCCTGGCCGCCGCGGACGGCGCCCAGATCACCATGCAGACCGTGCTGGACGCGGCCCGGAGCGAGTTCCGCAAGCTCGAACTTCCGGTCAGGGAACGGGATTTCACCTGGGAGGGGGCTCGATGACCATCGAGGTGCACATCGACCGCGTGGTGCTGCACGGCCTCGACGTGCCGCCGGGACAGTCCCGTGCGCTCGGCGAGGCGGTGCGGGCCGAACTCGCCCGGCTGCTCGCCGAGACACCCCGCGGGACCTGGCGGGCGTCGCGGCACGCACGGCGGATCGACGTACCCGGTCTGCGGCTCGGCGGACACCACACGGTGTCCGCACTCGGCGAAGAGATCGCCCGGTGTCTCGGCACCGGCCTCAATGCTCCCGGAGGTGCCTGATGATGGTTCTTCCCGGACCGCGCGAAGCGGCGCGGCCGATGGCGCCGCCGATCGTGCGCGCGGTGGTGCAGACCCCCGGCCTGCCGCTGGATCCGGCGGTGCAGCCGTTCGCGGCGGAACGTCCCGGCTGGGATTTCAGCCGGGTCCGGGTGCACACCGACGCGCAGGCCGCGGAGTCCGCCGAAGCGGTGCAGGCGAAGGCCTACACGGTCGGCCGGCACATCGTGTTCGGACCGGGGCAGTACCGTCCGGAGACCGCGGCCGGCCGGAACCTGCTCCGGCACGAACTCGGGCATGTCCGCCAGCAGCGATCGGTCGCGGACGCGCTGCCGTCCCGGCTGCCGCTGTCCGACCCGGGGGAGCGAGCCGAACGCGAGGCGTCGACCGGCGACGTCCACGAACTCGGACAGCCGCTGGTCCAGCGAGAACTGGCCGCGTATGCCAAGCCGCACACCGAGTACGCCCCGGGCAGCCTTTACGGCACGGCGAACCAGTCGGTCACCTCGACAGCCGACGCGCCGGGAATCCAGACCGCTCTCGCGCCGCTGATCGCCGCCCACAAAGTCGGCACCCGCACGGTCGGCGACGTCACCTACTTCTTCTCCCAGGGCGCCGCCGTCGCCGATGTCGAAGCTGCGCTGAACACGGCGGGGTACGTCAAGGCCAAGGACATGGCGGCCGCGCTGCTGGCCGAACACCAGGCTTTCCTTTATGTCAAAGGCGAGGTCACCCGGATGTCGTCGCTGTTCGGCACGACGGAAGTGGGCCGCCGCAGCGAGAACCTCGCCCCGCGCGCGGCTCGCCCGCTCACCGAAGCCGAGCGGGTGGAGGCCCGGAAGGTGTTCGCCGGTTCGCTGAACCTGGACCGGATCACCCTGACCGAGGGCCAGCTCACCGCGATCGGCGGCTACGCGCGCACGCTGCCGGACTCGATCAACTTCCCGTCCGGCAGCGCGACCGGCAGCGGGTTCATGCCGTGGCTCATCCACGAGCTGACCCACACCTGGCAGTACCAGCACGGATACAGCGTGCTCAGCACCGGTTACCACGCGATCGCCAGCACCTACGACTACGGCGGCGACGCCGAGCTGACCGCGCGGACGGCCCGGGGCCAGGGCTTCACCAGCTTCAACACCGAACAGCAGGGGGACATCCTGCAGGAGTACTACCGGCGGCTGGTGACGCCGGGCCGCGGGCCGCTGGCGCCGTTCCTGCCCTATGTCAAGGAGGTGCAGCGGTGAGCACGTTCCCGCAGAGTCTCAACCCCGTCCGCGGCGGCTTCGTGCTGATCGACCTCGCGACCGGGAAGCCGAAGACGATTCCGTTCCAGTACAACCCGGACACGCTGACCCGCACGCTGCAGCCACAGGGCATCGGCAACGAACCGGGGGACCGGCTGGAAGCGTTGCGGCTCAAGGGCCCCCCGCACGAGACCTACAAGTTCGACGCCGAATTCGACGCCGCCGCGGAACCCGAGCGGTTTCCGGACGGCCTGTTCCCGCTCCTCTGTGCGCTGGAGCGGAGCATCTCGCCGACCTACGACCAGCTGTGGTCGGAGAACGACGACGCGGGCAAGGGATTGCTGGAGATCGCGCCGGCCGAGGCGCCGCTGACCGTGCTGGTCCTCGGGCCACGGCGGGTCGTGCCGGTCCGCATCACCGAATTCAGCGTCACCGAGGAGGCTTTCGACGCTTCGCTCAACCCGATCCGGGCGAAGGTCTCGGTGGGGGTGCGGGTACTCACGGTGGACGACCTCGGATACGTGCACAAGGGAGGTGGGCTCTACCTGACCCACCTGCAGCAGAAGGAGCGGTTCGCGGCCGCGGTCGACCATCCGGTGACCGACGTCGGCGTGCCCCGGATCTGAGGAGCCTGCCATGTTCTCCACCACCAGCCGCTACTACGACCTCGCGACCGAGGTCCACGAGCTGCCGGACGGGCGCCAGGTCCGCTACGTCAGCCGCCGTCTGCTGCCCCATCCCGAGGACCTGGCGCAGATCGGCGAACACGTCGTCGGCCCCCGGGACCGGCTCGACCGGATCGCCGGGCAGGTGTTCGGCGACGCGGAACAGTACTGGCGCATCGCGGATGCGAACCGTGCGATGGACCCGGACGAGCTGACCGCCGAGCCCGGCCGCCGGTTGCGGATCACCCTGCCGCCCGGCGTCGCGGGAGGAGGGATCGCGCGTGGCTAAGAGTTTCCAGCTGTTGCTGATGATGGGCAAGGTGGTGGCCTTGCCGGTACCCCAGCCATTGGTGGACGCGCTGCAGTCGGTGCAGATCACCTCCGCGGCAGGCGGGCCGAGCGGCTTCCAGCTCACCTTCGCGGTGAGCCGGGGCTCGGTCATCACCAAGACGCTGCTGCCGTTCGCACTGCTCGACCCGCCGACGCGGGTCGTCCTCGCGACGATCATCGGTGGATCCCTCGAAGTGCTGATGGACGGCGTGCTGACCCGGCAGGAGATGAGCCCTGGTGACGCGCCGGGTTCGAGCACGCTGACGGTCACCGGCGAGGACCTGACCGCGCTGATGGACCTGCGCCACGTACAGCAGTCCTATCCGGGCCAGCCGATCTACGTCCAAGTGCTGCGGATCCTGAAGGGGTACGCGCAGTACGGCATCGCCCCGGCGGCGATCCCGCCGAAGTTCGTCGAGCCGTACCTGCCGGAGGACAACTACCTGGCGCAGGCGGGCACCGATCTGTCCTATCTCCGGGCGCTCGCGCGCAAGGCCGGTTACGCGTTCTACCTGGAACCGGGGCCGCGGCCCGGGGTCAGTGCCGCGTACTGGGGTCCGGAGGTGCGGACCGGGAAACCGCAGCCGGCGCTCACCGTGGACTCCGGCCCGGCGACGAACGTGGAATCGATGTCCTTCGGCTTCGACGGGACGGCCCGGACCCAGTTCACCATCCGGAAGGAGGAGCCGACCACGAAGATCGGCATTTCCATTCCGGTGCCGAATCTCTCGCTGCTGCGCCCGCCGCTGGCGTCGCGGCCCGCGGTGGCGCTCAAGGAACAGCCGCTGCCGGACCTGGCCGGCCTCTCCGCGCTGGAAGTCCTGCTGAAGGGCCTGAGCCGGACCGAAGCGGCCTCCGACGCGGTGACCGGGCAGGGCAAGCTCGACGTCCTGCGCTACGGCCATGTGCTCAAGGCCCGGCGCCTGGTCGGCGTGCGCGGCGCGGGGCTCGACTACGACGGCACCTACTACGTGACGCGCGTGACGCACGAGATCAAGCGCGGCGAGTACACCCAGAGTTTCAGCCTGACCCGGGACGCCTTCGTCCCCTTTCCTCCACAGCGGGTGGACGTATGACAAGCGATGGAAACAGGTTCGACGGCACCTATCAGGGCGTCGTAGTGTCCAATGTGGACCCGCTGGGGCTCGACCGGCTGCTGGTCCGGATCGGCGACGTGCTCGGCGACGAACCGGTGTGGGCGAGTGCCAGCACCGCCGCGCCGAGCATGAACGTGGTGCCGCTGATCAATTCGGGCGTGTGGGTCGAGTTCCAGGACGGCGACCTCAGCCGCGCGGTGTGGACCGGCTTCCGCCGGGACGTGCGCCAGGAGGGGCCGCCGGTCGCGAACAGCATCCTGCCCGGGGTGCCGCAGATCGTGCTCGGCACACCGCAGCCTGCGGTGGGCACGCTGCCGCAGAACTATCTGCTGATCACCGAGCAGCCCGGTCCGACCGGCGGTATCCAGCTGCAGATCCAGGGTCCGGCCGGGCCGTGCATCAAGCTCAACGAGACCGGGATCGAGCTGTCCTGCGGCCCCGGGCTCGCATCGATCCGGCTGACCGGGACCTCGGTCGTCATCAACAACGGCACGTTCATCATTCCGAAGTAGGAGGGGGATCGCCGATGCCGGGCTTCGTGCTGCACGCCGGCATGTCCATGAACTGCCCGCACCAGGGTGTGATGGTGCCGAAGCCGGCCGGCCCGCCGCCGGCGCTGGTGGAGGGGATGCCGGTGCTGACCGCGAAGGACCAGCTGACCATCGTCGGCTGTACCGCGGCCCCGTCGTGCGTCAGCGTGCAGTGGAACAACATGTCGATCGAGCTGGGTTACGCCACGCCGGTGCTGGTGCAGTCGAAACCGGGGGGACAGGGCGACGGGACGTGCGTCGGTTCGCAGAGTCCCGGCCCGCCGACCATCCTCGCCATGCAGCCGTTCGTGTTCGGGAGGTGACCGTGGTGGACCTCGATTTCCCTTTCCACATCGGAGAACGCGGCCGGATCGCGGACACCGGCTACGCCGATCACGTGCGCGACCTGATCGAGCAGCTGCTGTTCACCACGCCGGGGGAGCGCGTGATGCGTCCCGATTTCGGGGTGGGACTGCTGGATCTGGTGTTCGAGCCGAACAGCCCCGAGCTGGCCGCCGCCTTGCAGGTCTCCGCGGAGGCCGCGCTGACGCGCTGGCTCGGGGATCTGATCAAAGTGGACACACTGGTGGTCACCGCCATGGATGCCACGTTGCGGATCGAGATCGCGTACGTGCTCCTCGCGACCGGTGAGCGCAGGCAGGACGTGCTCGAAGGGACGGCCGCATGATCGACTGCACCGACGAGCGCCGCCGCGCCGAAGTGCGGGCGCGCGAGCGCAACGGAATCGACGCGGTGAGCGTGAGCGACGACCGCCGCACCTTGACCGTGCTCTTCTTCGGCAAGGCGCCGGAGGACCTGGCCCCGGTGAACTTCCGGATCGACGGCGGGCGCCGGATCACCGGGATCGTGGTCGTCGCGGCCGAGCTGTGCGTGAGCGACGACCCGGATTTCGCGGACGGCGTCCGGCTGAGGGTGGACCGCCCGGGAGATCTCTCGACCTACCGGCTGTGCGTGGTGGAGGCCGGGCCGGTCGGCAACCCGGGTACCAAGCCGTACCCGGGTTTCGACCCGCGGTACGCCTGCGTGGACTTCACCTTCACCTCCTGCGACGACCTCGATTGCGCCCCGGCCGACGACTGTCCACAACAGACTGTTCCCGAGCCGGAGATCGACTACCTGAGCAAGGATTACGCGAGCTTCCGCCAGCTGATGCTGGACCGGCTGAGCCTGACCATGCCGGCCTGGACCGAGCGGCATGTCCCGGATGTCGGGATCACCCTGGTGGAGCTGCTCGCCTACGAGGGCGACCGGCTCGGCTACCAGCAGGACGCGGTGGGGACCGAGGCGTACCTGGACACGGCGCGACTGCGGGTGTCCGTCCGCCGGCACGCCCGGCTCGTCGATTACTTCATGCACGACGGATGCTCCGCGCGGGCCTGGGTGTGTCTCGAAGCCGACGAACAGGCCGAACTCCCGGAAGGCGCGTTCCGCTTCGCCAGCCTGCCGGACGGGGTGCTGCTCGACGAAGGCCCTGTCTTGCAGGAGAGCGATCTCGAGCGGCCCGGTATGCCGCGGTACGAGATGTTCGAGCCGGTGCACACCGAACCGTTGCAGCTGCGTCCCGCGCACAACCGGATTTCGTTGTGGACCTGGGGCGACCAGGAGTGCCGTCTGCCGAAAGGGGCGACGTCGGCCACTCTGGCCGACCCGGACCGGGCCTTGCGGCTGACCGCCGGTGACGTGCTGGTCTTCGAGGAGGTCGTCGGCGCGAAGACGGGGCTGCCCGCGGACGCGGATCACACGCACCGGCAGGCGGTCCGGCTGACCTCGGTCACCGAGACCACCGACGAGCTGTACTGCCGTTCGCTGATCGAGGTGACCTGGGCGCGCGAGGACGCGCTGGCGTTCTCGTTGTGTGTCAACGCGCGCGGCGGCGTCGACTGCACCGAATACGAGGTCGGGGTGGCGCGCGGCAACGTGGTGCTGGTCGAGCACGGCGCCCGGATCGACTGGTGCGGCGACGCACCCGAGCACCACGACGTGCCGCCACCAGAGGGGACCGAGCCCGGATGCCCGGACCCGGTGGACTTCGGCTGTCCCGACGAGGCCCGCCCGGCACGGCGACCGGGCTATCCGCCGCTACCGGTGCGGTTCCGGCCGGAGCTGAAGCATCGGCCGGTCACGCAGAGCGCGCCGTTCCCGCTGCCCGCCGACGTCGCGGCCGCGCAGGCGCGGTGGCTGGTCGCGTTGCCCGATCGCGTCCGTGCCCGGCTGACCAGGCTGTGGCGGGCCGGCGGTCCACTGTCCGATGTGGACTTCGAGTTCGTAGCGACGGTGTTCGGCGCGAAGCTGGTCGAGAAAATCGATCTTCGCACGCATCCCCGGCGGGCGCTGCGGTACTTGCTGGCCCGGTTCGGCGACCTGCTGGAGACCAAGCTGGCGCGAGTTCGTCAGCTGATCGATCGGGCGCGCGCCGGGTACGTGCTCACAGAAGCGAACGAGGGCTGGGAAATCGGCCAGAGCTGGGGCGGCGACGAGGGCGCGGCGCTCGACGAGAACAGCTCGGCGTTCCGCGGCGCGGCAGGGCCGGCGACACAACCGGATCCACGGGCTGCGCTGCCCGCGGTCACGGTGACCGATCGCCACGGGGAGATCTGGCTGCCACGCCGGGATTTGCTCGACAGCGGTCCGGCCGACCGTGATTTCGTCGGTGAACTCGATGACGAAGGCGCCGTGGTGCTGCGCTTCGGCGACGGCCGCAACGGAGCCGAGTACCCGCTGGGCGGCACGCTGACCGCGTCGCTGCGGGTCGGTACCGGTGTGGCCGGCAACGTCGGGCGGGAGGCGATCAACCGGATCGTGCTCTGCCGGGTTTCGGTGGGCGGCATCCGTGTCGTCCGCAATCCGTTGCCCGCCAACGGCGGCGCTGATCCGGAGCCGGTGTCCGAGGTCCGGGCGCGGGCTCCGCAGGAAGCCCGGCACCGGCTGCTGCGGGCGATCACCGCGGAGGACTACGCGACGCTCGCCGGGCAGACCCCGGGGGTGCAACGCGCGGCGGCCGATCTGCGGTGGACCGGCAGCTGGTACGAGGCGCAGGTCGGTGTCGATCCGCTCGGCGCGGAGGTCGCCTCGGAGTGGCTGCTCGACGAAGTCCGCGCGGGCCTCTACCCATACCGCCGGATCGGCCACGACCTCGCGGTGTCGAGCGCGACGCTGGTGCCGCTGGACCTCGTGGTGCACGTCGAGGTCCGGCCCGAGTACCTCGCCGCGCACGTGCGGGTCGCGGTGCGGCGGGTGCTGGCCGCTTTCTTCGCGCCGGACAACCTGACTTTCGGCACGCCGGTGCGGATCAGTCAGGTGGTCGCGGTGGTGGCCTCCGTACCCGGCGTCCGGCACGCCGAGGTCACCAAGCTGCAGCGCCTCTTCGGCCCGCCCGGGACCGCGCTCGACACCGGCGTGCTGCCGATCGGGCCGCTGGAAGTGGCACAGCTCGACGACGATCCGAGCCGACCGGAGAACGGGCGGCTCACCCTCGACTTGGCAGGTGGGCGATGAGCTGTTCGTGCGGCTGCGGTTCGGGAACCGCCACGACGACCCCGGCTTCGACCTACAACCGGCCCGGTCTGCCCGCGCTGTCCTACCGGATCGGCACGCACAGCCGCTTCCGGGAGACGATGCTGGCCCGGATCGCGAGCAGGCCGGCTCTGGCGCGGCTGACGACACGGGAGCCGGACGATCCGGCGATCGCACTGCTGGATTGCTGGGCGATGGTCGGCGACGTGCTGACCTTCTACCAGGAGCGGATCGCCAACGAGGGCTACCTGCGTACCGCGATCGAACCGGAATCCCTGATCCACCTGGGCAAACTGGTCGGCTACACGCCGCGGCCCGCGCTGTCGGCGAGCACTCATCTCGCGTTCACCCTGGATCCCGGCACGAAGTCGGTGATCCCGGCCGGCTCGGGTGCGAAGAGCGTTTCCGGGCAGAGCCAGGTGCCGCAGACCTTCGAAACCACCGAAGACCTGATCGCCCGCGAGGAGTGGAACGCGCTGCAGGTCGCGCGGAACCAACCGGTGGACGTGAACGGGAACACCGCGCAGGGGATCCGGCGAATCGGTGTCGAGGGCACCTCGGCCAACCTCAAGACGGGGGACCGGCTCCTGTTCCTGTTCGGCACCGGCACTCCGGTGGTCCGCACGGTCGAGGTGGCCACCCCGGACTTCGCCGCCGGCCGGACCGACGTCACGCTGACCGTGCCGGACGGCCGGCGCAACGAGCTGAACCAGGCGATCGAGGATCTGGCGGACGTGATCGGGGAGGCGTTGCCCGCGCCGGTGTCGCCGTGGACCGCCGATTCCGTCGCATTGCTGACGGCCGCGAAGAAGTACCTGGCCACGGTCGGTGAGGTGACCGTCGTGCCGTATCGGCTGCTGCGTACCGCCCAGCAGCTGAGCATGGACCTGCCCGAGCAGGCGGCGATCGCCGCGGCACACGCCGGGTGCGGCGTCCAGGATTGGTACGACTTGCGCGCGAAGCGGGTCATCGATGCCGCGGTGGCCCTGCTGAAGCTGATCCTTGAGACGACGCGCGACACCGATTACGAGACCGCGTACCTGAAGCAGCTCGCGCACGACTTGTTCTGCCCGTCGCAGGAATTGCTGGCTGACGGCCGGGCGGTCGAGGTCCGGGACTGCGGGAAGCTCCCCTGCACAGACTGCTGCAACCGCGGCACCGCGCTCGTCGCGCTCACCCCGGTCCTGCCGTGGCTGCGCCGGGATCCGTCCCGGCCACCCCGCAGGGCGATCGATCTGAAGTCCACAGTGGACGATCTGTTCCGCGCCGATTCCGACGTGCACCCGAAGCTGCTCATGGCGGCGGATCCCCGGCTCGGCCCGAATCTGCACAAGGCCTGGGGGAACCAGCAGATCGCGCCGCCGCCCGCGTTGTCCGGCCTGCAGGTGCCCCGGGTCAAGGCGGTGACCATCGACCGTCCGGCGGGGACCACCGATCCGGACGGCACGACCGTGCTCTACCTGGACAACGTCTACGACGGAATCGCCCGGGACAGCTGGGTCGTGCTCGATCCCGGCGCGAACGCCACCTCGCCGATCCTCCAGCCTGAGCCGGCGCAGGTCGTGTCGGTCACCCAGGCGACCGTCGACGTCACGGTAAAGGACGCCTCCGGCGCGGCGAAGCCGGTGGGGACCAAGCAGGTCACCGTGCTGACCGTGCGGGAGACGTTCACCCAGCCGCCGCCGGCGGGCACCATCGTGTGGGCGCAGGGGGAATCGCTCACCGCGGTCGGCGATCCGATCACCGACGCCGTCGCCGGGACCGAGATCGAGCTGGGCCGGCTCTATGACGGCCTCCGTCCGGGCCGGTGGCTGGTGGTGTCCGGCGAGCGCACCGATGTCCCGCACACCACCGGAATCCAGGCGAGTGAGCTGACCATGGTCGCCGGCATCCGGCAGCGGGTGAACCCGGAGCAGCCGGGTGCGCATGTGCGTACCTACCTGGCGCTGGCCACGACACTGTCCTATCAGTACCGCCGGGCGACGGTGACCCTCTACGGCAACGTCGTGGCGGCTGACCAGGGGGAGACCCGCAGCGAGGTGCTCGGCAGCGGCGACCCGGGTACCGCCGGGCAGACGTTCCCACTGCGGCAGGTCACCGCGGACAACCCGCTGACCTTCCTGCCGTCGGCGAACGCCGAGGGCGCGGAAAGCACGCTCACCACCCGCGTTTCCGGGGTGCGCTGGCACGAGACGGACGGGCTGATCCGGTCCGGTCCGGCCGGGCACGACTACGAGGAGGTCGTCGCCCCGGACGGGACCCGCTCGGTCCGGTTCGGCGACGGTGTACACGGCGCCCGGGTGCCTGCCGGAGTGGAGAACGTCATCGCGGAATACCGGATCGGAGCCGGACACAACGGAAACGTCGATGCCGGGCAGATCAATCAGCTGTCCGGCCGGGCGCCCGGGGTGCGGTCGGTGCTCAACCCGCTGCCCTCGGGCGGCGGCGCGGACGGCGACGGACCGGCGGACGCCCGGGAGACCATCCCCCTGCGGATGCTGGCGCTGGACCGGTTGCTGTCGGTCCGGGACTACGCCGACTTCACCCGCGCCCGTGCCGGGATCGGCAAGGCGGCCGCGGTGCAGCTGTCCGACGGCGACCGCCAGGTCGTGCACGTGACCATCGCGGCGACCGGGGACGTGCGGATCGATCCGTCATCCGGCCTGTTCACCACGCTCGAAGACGCACTCGCCGCGTTCGGCGACCGCGGCGTCCCGGTCCGGGTCGCGGTGCGCGATCAGGTGCTGCTCGTGCTGCGGGCCGGGATCAAGGTGCTGCCCGACTACTCGTGGAACCTGGTGGAGCCGGCCGTGCGCGCCGCACTGCTGGACCGATTCTCCTTCGCCCACAGGGAACTCGGCGAGCCGGCCTACCTCAGCGAGGTGTTCTCGGCGATCCAGGCCGTGCCGGGCGTCGACTATGCCGACGTCGACATGTTCGACGGGATCAGCGGTGCTGTCACGCCGATCGAGCTGGCGACCATTGTGGACGGTCTTACCCAGGCGAAGACCTGCGTTCCGGCCGCGGGTGCCCGTTTCGAGGAGGTCTTCGACACGGTGGGTTATGTCAACGATTTCGGCTGGGACACGCTCACCACGGTCGCGCTGCGGAATGGCTTGACGCTGGCCGAGCTGGTCCGGTTGAACCCGCGGCTGGACTCTGCCCAGCTGCCGGAGCACGGTCGGCTCACCGTCTTCCGCGGCATCCGCCCGGCCCGGCTCGCCGTGCTTCCCGCTGCCGTACCGGAGGCTCTGACTTTGGTGAGGATCCCATGACGCGCAACCCGGACCGGCTCTACGATCTGCTGCCCGCGGTACACCGGCGCCACGACGAGGAGAACGCCGGACCGCTGAGGGCACTGCTCGGCGTGATCACCGAACAGGCCGACCTGATCGACGCCGACCTCGGCGCGTTGTATGAGGACTGGTTCGTCGAAACCGGGCAGGGCTGGGTCGTGCCCTACCTCGGTGACCTGGTCGGGTACCGGATCCTGCCCGGCGCGGACGAGGCGCTGGCCGCCGATTCCGCGGCGGCGCGACGGCTGCTCGCCGCGCTGGCGCCGCGCCGCGACGTCGCGCACACCGTCGGGAACCGGCGCCGGAAGGGCACACTGGCGCTGCTGGAACAGCTCGCGATGGACATCGCGCAGTGGCCGGCCCGAGCGGTCGAGTACCGGCGGCTGCTCGGGGTCACGCAGGCAGTCCGGCTGCACGGCCGGGATCCACGCGCGGACCGCCGCCGCCTCACCCGTGGCCGGCTCACCGATCTGCACCGGACGGACGCGCTCGACCGGCTCGACGGGCCGTTCGACGAGCTGGCGCACACCGTCGACGTCCGGCGGATCGATTCCGCACGCGGCACCGGCCGGTACAACATTCCGGAAATCGGGCTGCATGTGTGGCGGCTCAAGCCGTACTCGATCACGCACGCACCCGCGTACTGCGAGGACCGCGCCCGCACGCACTTCACGTTCAGCGTGCTCGGCAACCACACCCCACTGATCACCAAGCCGGAGCGGGAACCGTCGCCCGCGCACATCGCGGACGAGACGAACGTGCCCGCGTTCATCCGGCGGCACGCGTTCGCCGAGCGGACCGCGAGCTACTACGGCCCCGGCAAGAGCCTGTGCCTGTACACCGCGGACGGGAAACCGGTGCCGCTGAACCGGATCGTGCCCGCCGACCTGTCCCGTTGGCGTTACCGGCCGGCTCGCGACCAGGTCGCGGTAGACCCGGTGCTCGGCCGGATTGCCTTCCCTTCGCGGCAGGCACCGGAGGACGGCGTGTGGGCCACGTATCACTACGGGTTCTCCGCCGATCTCGGCGGCGGGGAGTATCCACGCCCGGTGGATCCGGTCTCCCCGAAGAAGATCTACTACGTAGGCCCCGGGCACTACGAGCTGATCGCGGACGCGATCGCGCAGTGGCGCGCGGACAAGGCGAAAGACCCCACGCTGCGGGAGGGCGTCGTCGAGTTCACCGACAGCGGGGCATACCAGGAACAGCTGATGATCCCGCTGGATCGAGGTGACCGGCTGACCTTGCGGGCGGCGAAGGACACCAGGCCCGTGTTACGCCTGCTGGACTGGTCGAGCAACCGCCCGGACGCGTTGCGGCTCGTCGGGACCGGCGAAGGCGCGGAGGACGATCCGCTGCCCCGGGTCGTGTTCGACGGGTTGCTGATCACCGGGCGCAGCGTCCGCGTGGACGGGCCGATCGGGCAGTTCGTGGTGCGGCACTGCACCCTGGTGCCCGGCTGGGCGCTGGACGAGGACTGCTGTCCCCGGCACGCGGAGGAGGCGAGCATCGAGCTGGCGGACACCCCGGTGTGCCTGCAGGTGGAGCACAGCATCCTCGGCACAATCCTGGTCAACGCCGACGAGGTGCACCCCGAACCCAACCGGATCTGGTTGTCGGACAGCATTCTCGACGCCGCCGGTGAGTGCCTGGCCGCGGTGTGCGGCCCGGGTGAGGGGCGGGCGCACGCGGAGTTCAACGCCCGGCGGGTGACCGTGTTCGGCGCGGTGCTCGCGCACGCGGCCGGGCTGATCGAGAATTCCGTGCTGGCCGGTCCGGTGCGGATCGCCCGGCGGCAGACCGGCTGCGTCCGGTTCTGCTGGCTGCCGGAGGGTTCCCGGACGCCGCCGCGATTCCACTGCGAGCCCGAGCATTCCGGCGATCCGGCACGGGTGCTGCCGCGATTCACGTCGACCCGTCACGGCACTCCCGGCTACGCGCAGCTCGCGCTGTACTGCCCGGACGAGATCCGCCGCGGAGCCGAGGACAGCTCCGAAATGGGTGCCTTCCACGACCTGTTCCAGCCGCAGCGCGAGGACAGTCTCCGGCTGCGCCTCGCCGAATACACTCCGGCCGGCAGCGACGCCGGCATCCTGTTCGCCACCTAGGAGACGCTCATGCAAGCCGACTTCTCGCGTCGCACTTTCGATCCGCTCAAGCACTTTTCCGCGGTCCTGGCCCAGCAGGGCCGGGTCCAGCTGGATGCCGACGCCAACGAGCAGGCCTCGATCCTGCTGCACCAGCTGCGCACCGTGGTGACCGACCTGGTCGGTCCGGCCGCCGCGGCCGACGGCGGATTCCGGATCGAGCCGGAGCTGGACGCCCGCAACGCCACGATCCTGGACCTGGACATCGCCCCCGGCCGCTGCTACGTCGACGGGACGATGGTGGAGAACCCCGTGCGCTCTGAGGGCACAACCTACTGGAACCAGCCCGACGGCCACCTCGACCCGGAGCAGGACCGGCTGCCGGAGACCGGACCGTTCATCGTGTACCTGCGGGTGTGGGAACGGCTGATCACCGCCTTGCAGGACCCGGCGATCCGGGAGGTCGCACTCGGCGCGCCGGGACCGGACACCGCGGCCAGGGCGAAGACCGTCTGGCAGGTCGCCTGGTGCCCCGGGGACAGCCTCGGGGACTTCTCGAGTTTCCGGCGTTCGCTGAACCCGGCACCCGGGCGGCTCGCCGCGCGGGCGAAGCGGCCGGACGACGCGGACGACGACATCTGCCACCTTCCTCCGGAGGCGCGGTTCCGTGGTCCGGAAAACCAGCTGTACCGGGTCGAGGTGCACACCGGCGGCCGGGCTTGGCAGGACTCCGTACCGGCGAACGGCAAGACCCGCCGCGACGACTGCCCCGACCGCCTGTCCGGGGCGACCTTCAAGTGGTCGCGAGAGAACGCGTCGGTGGTCTTCCCGGTGGTGGCGGTGTCCGGGGCGACGGTGACGCTCGCGACGCTCGGCCGCGACGCCAAGATGGACCTCGAGATCGGCGACTTCGTCGAACTCGTCGACGACGCCACGGCCTGCCGGGTCGCCGACGACGTGCCGATCGTCCAGCGCCCGAACCCCGCGCCGAAGCTGCGGCAGGTCGTCGCGATCGATCCGGCCGACCGGCTGGTCACCCTGGATTCCGAAGTGGACGATCGGTGCGGCCCGGGCACCGACCCGGACCTGCACCCGCTGCTGCGCCGCTGGGACCACCCGGCCACGGCCCGATACGAGGACGGCACCCGCGACGTCGCGGTGGACGGCGCACTGCCGCTGGTCGAGGACACCTGGATCGACCTGGAGGACGGAGTCCAGGTCTGCTTCGACGGCCCGTCCGCCAGCCTGGCGGTCGGCTTGGGCGGCAGCTACCGTCACGGCGACTACTGGCAGATCCCGGCCCGCACGATCACCGGCGACGTCGAATGGCCCCAAGATGAAAACGGCCCGCGCCCCGTCCGCCCGCACGGCGTCGAATACCACTACGCGGTCCTCGGCATCATCGGCGCCGGCGGCCAGGTGACCGATCGGCTGGTGTCCTTCGAACCGTTCTTCCCGAAACCCGGCGCGGCGCCCGCGGATCCCGCCGAGCCACCCGCGGCCGATTCGCCTGGCCCGGCCCCGCGTGTTTTTCCGGGTTCCCCGGAAGACGTCCTGGGCCGGGAGACCGGGCCTTTCGAGACGGAAGATTCTGCGGAGGGGGTTTTCCCGGACTATCCGGCGACCGGTGGTGGGGGTGACGGGGCTTCGGCCGGGTCTGGTGCAGTCGGTGGAGATGTTGTTCGCGGGTCCGGTGAGGGTGGTGAGACGGGTAGGACGGGTGCCGCGGTGCCGGGTGGTTCTCCGGCGGGGCAGCGGTCCGGGGTTGCCGGGGGACATGGCGGTTCTCCGGCGCGGCAACCTGTCACGTCGGCTTCGGCCGGGGGGTCTGCTGCGGTGGGTGGGAATCCGGCGCCACGCGCTTTCCCGGGTTCCCCGGAGGACGTCCTGGGCCGGGAGACCGGGCCTTTCGAGACGGAAGATTCGGGGGCCGGGGTTCTCCCGGACTATCCGGCGACCGGTGGTGTGAGTGAAGGCGCTTCGGCCGGCTCTGGGGCGGTGGGCGGAGTCGGTGGAGGTGCCGTTGCCGGGTATCCGGAGGGTGGTGAGGCGGGTATGACGATTGCGGCGATACCCAACGGTTCCCCGATGCTGCAGCGGTCTGGTGCTGTTGGGGGCGGTTCTCCGGTGCTACAACCTGCTGCGTCGGCTTCGGCCGGTCCTGTCGCGGCGGGCGGAGTCGGTGGAGGCGCCGTTGCCGGGTCCCGGAAAATTGGTGAGGCAGGCACGTCGGAGCCCGACGGTCCCCCGATACCGCAACCCGCCGTCCCACTTTCGACCGGCAGCGGGACACCCGCCCCGCCGGTGCTGGACCTCCCTCCTCTCGCCGTTCCCCGGCCGGACGGACAGGCGGTGGAGGGTCTGGGCGCCGAGCCGGCGTACTCGTCCGTCACCTCCGGTCCTGCCTCGCAGCCGGACGGTTCACGGCCGGGCAGTCAGGCGGCCGACGGGTCAGGCAACCAGGCGGTGACCGAGCCGGAGAACGTGCCCGCCACATCCGCTCCCGTCCCGCATTTGGATCGTCCGTCCCCGTCACCCGATTCGGTTCCCCGGCAAGAGGATCAGCTGTCCCCGCCGGCCACCACCACGGCCGTGTCCGCCGACGGAATACCGGGCGGCCTCCTCGGCAACCAGTTGACGTCCTGGCTGCGCACGGTGGTCCCCGGGATCTGGGCGGCGATCGTGGCCTGGCTGGTGACCCTGGGCCTGCCCGCCTCGGCCACCGACTGGCTGTCCGGCCTCGGCAACCAGGTGCTCGTGCCGCTCGCGCTCGCCCTTGTCTACGCGCTGCTGCGCGGGCTGGAGCCGGCCATGCCGCCGTGGCTCACCCGGCTCCTGCTCGGCTCGAACCGGCCGCCGACCTACGCCCCGGGCGGCACCGCGGTCGTCCCGGCCACGGTTTCCCCGCGCTAGCACCGGAATCACGGCGGGCGGGGATCGCACCGACATGCGGGAACCTCGGCCCGATGTCTCGCCGGCACCGCGGTGCCGGCGAGACATCCGGTTCAGCGGAAGGAGATCGAGCCCATCCGCTCCGGATTCGCCGGGCTGTAGGTGTAGATGATCGAACCCTGGGTGGCGCCGCCCGCCACCGCGATCTTCCACGGGCGGAGGCGGTCGATCCGGAAATCGGCCTCGTAGCTCCACCGGTAGTCGAATTCGTTGCCGGGCGGGAGCCCGTCGCCGGCCTGCCAGATCCCGTGCACGGTCAGGAAATCGATCGGGCAGTTGACCCGGATCTGGGTCGCGCCCTGGGGAATGTCGAACGACATGCTCCGATTGTCGCCGGACGGTAGCTGCATGGTCCACTCCTCGTCGTTCCTCGGCACGGCCGCGCCGCTCGCCGGGGCGAACGGGATCGGCCGCTGGATCAGTACCCGGTCGACCGTGATGCCGCCGACCGTCGGCTGCACGTTGTTGTCCTGCCAGCCGTGCGCGAAACCGCGGAGCGCGGACCGCGCGCCGCACTGGACGAAGTAATCGACATGGCCGGCCGCCGCGTCGATGGCATCGGAAAAGCCGTAGGCGCCGGTACGCTCGCGGCCGAGAACGCTGACCGCGCCATCGAGGTATGCCCCCCACAGCGCCGGTGTGATGACCGGAAATCCCGGCGTGCTGAACCAGCGGTCCGCGCAGAAGAAGACGACTCCCGGGAAACCGAGGTAGTCCGCCCCGGCGAGCGCACGCCGGCCGTATTCCTGCCCGCGCGCGAAACCGCCCATCGGATCGTTCTTGCCGACCTCGAAGTACATCGCGATGCCGAGGCCGGCGTCGAGCAGGCTGCGGTATTCGGTCCGGTCGGTGTGCTTGGTGTCGAGATTGCCCGGCGCGTCCAGGTAGCGGATGGCGCCGGAGGCCCGCTCCCTGCCCGGGCCGACCGCGGCGCCGGCGATCGTGGCGCCGGACAACTTCGCCGCGCTGTAATCGATCCACCAGGTGGCCATGATCGTGTTCCCCCTTTCACAGACCGCTCCGGTCGCCCTCGATCGGCTGGGGGTGACCGAACCGGAGCCAGAGTTCCATGATGATCCCGAAGGCGTGGTTTGTTAATACCCGGCGAGACCGAATGCCGAAATGTTGCAATCGCGACCCGCCCACCCCTCGGCAACGACCGACGGCGTTGCCGTGAAGGGTCCCTTCACGGACTCTGGGGCTGTGAAGGGACCCTTCACAGCCTTTAACGGTGGGCGGCGGAGGCCGCGGGTCGCGGACCACGGACACGATGATCACCGCATGTGGTTTCAGGTTCAGCCTAAAAGCCTATGCGCTACGCAATTCAGCGCGTAAAATCGCCGATTGCCCGCGACGGTGCGCGAGAAACGGCGTCACTCGTCACCTTGTGGCGTGATTGGCCTGTTCACCCTATTCAGTGTGGATCTCGCGGTGACACCATCGAATCTGCACTTTGCACGCTACCGACGAAAGGGGATGGATGGTGCGTCGCACAATCCTGGCGCTCTTTGCAAGTTTGACCCTACTGGGCGGGGCTCTGCTCGCGCCCGCCGCCACTGCCGCACCGGAGTCGAAGTCGTCCGTTGCGGCGTGGTCGGGCTGGGAAGACCTGGGCGGAGTAATCGTCACCGGTCCGGCGGTGTCGTCGTGGTCGGCGAACCGGCTCGACGTCTTCGGCACCGGCACCGACAACGCCATGTGGCACAAATGGTGGGATGGTGCCAGATGGTCGGCCTGGGAGAGTCTCGGCGGTGTGATCGTCGGGAATCCTGCGGCTGTTTCGTGGGGTCCGAACCGTATCGATACTTTTGCTCGGGGTACGGATAACGCTCTGTGGCACAAGTGGTGGAACGGTTCGTCCTGGTCGGGTTGGGAAAGCCTGGGTGGTGTTATTGTTTCGGGTCCGGCGGTGTCGTCGTGGTCGGCGAACCGGTTGGATGTGTTCGCTGCTGGTACTGATAACGCGATGTGGCACAAGTGGTGGAATGGCTCGTCGTGGTCGGGCTGGGAGAGTCTTGGTGGTGTTATTGTCGGGAATCCTGCGGCTGTTTCGTGGGGTCCGAATCGTATCGATACTTTTGCTCGGGGTACGGACAATGCTCTGTGGCACAAGTGGTGGAACGGTTCGTCCTGGTCGGGTTGGGAAAGCCTGGGTGGTGTTATTGTTTCGGGTCCGGCGGTGTCGTCGTGGTCGGCGAACCGGCTCGATGTGTTCGCTGCTGGTACTGATAACGCCATGTGGCATAAGGCGTGGAATGGCTCGTCGTGGTCGGGCTGGGAGAGTCTTGGTGGTGTTATTGTCGGGAATCCTGCGGCTGTTTCGTGGGGTCCGAATCGTATCGACACCTTCGCCCGCGGCACCAACAACGCTCTCTGGCATAAATGGTGGAGCTGACCCGATAGCTCCCCCGGTGGCTGACCCGCCCCGGTAATACCGTGGTACCCGGTCCCGATAGGGGGCCGGGTACCACGGCATTCACGGCACTCGGTAGGTGGTGGTCGCATAGAGTTCCGGCGACCGGTGGCCGGTATCGAGGCGGCGTAAACGGCGTGGAGAAGACTGTTTCGCACGGTTGAGGTGAAATCGGCGGATGAACGCGAGCAGGAGCGGAGCCGAGTCGCAGCCGAGCGGCACCGCGGCGGGATCGAGCCGGTGGACTGTGTCGACGGCTTCGTTCCACGCTGTCGCGGTCGGCGGCATGCGGAGGATCTCGGCAGCCCAGCCGTCCCTCTCGGCGGTGATGCGCGACTGGCCGGAAAACGTCGTCCGGTCCGGATCGGCCGCGTCGAGGATCAGCGGCCGGTTTCCACGCGCCGCTCTGCCGCAGAGTCCTCAGGCTGTGGAGAAATCCCGTGCCGCAGTACTCGGAAGGCGAACACATCTGGAAGACCGTTCCGAAGCGATCCGGCTCGTCGGCCACGAGCCGGACGGCCTGGGCTGACGTCGAGTGGTGCGGTGCCGGGCAGCCCGCCACGGCGGCGACCCCGAACCGAGTCGCCAGTGCGGCACGGGATCGGTCGAATGTCGCGCCGATGGTGACCGCGTCGACGTCCTGGCCCCCGAGATCACCGACGGCGGCCGCCACCGCCGATGCGGACGTGATGTCGGCGTCGCGGGTCAGCAGCGCGAGCGGACGCCCGTTGATCCCGCCGTCCCGGTTGATGTCCTCGACGGCGAGCGTGGCACCGAGACGCATCAATCGCCGTCACCGGTCCATTCCCGGTAGACGGGCTGATCGCACCGATCCGCAGCGGCCGGCATCGCTCGATGCCGGGATGGCCGCGTTGAGGTGGGTGCGGCAGGTTGTGCTGCGCGGCGGCGGCCAGGCGGGTCACGTCGAGTCTGGTCACGATCCATAGGTCGCTCACCCGGCTCGATTCGATTACCGGCGACTTCACCGGCTGAATCCTCAGTGCTGCCTTGCGCAACGCTGTCTTCGCCATAAGCACTGCTTCGGCCGGCTGCCGTATCACCTGGCCATCCGGCCCCGGGATGCCGACCGCACGAGCGCCGAAGCGCACGAATCCGAAGCCGCGTTCCTGGCCTGCCCTGTACCAACGTCTTCGTCCGCGAAGTACTACGTTGTGCATCCTCCGGCCCGGCTGCTCGGCGGCAATGCCACCATGGTCTCCCATTCCAGGAAATACCACCGCATTCTTCAGCCCATACCTCGTGCGCTCGGACACCCGCTGGTGGCGCCGCCCAAACGATTCGACCTCGGTCGCTGGCTGACCTCACGCCTGCCCCACGCCCCGCCTGCCTGTCTCCCGTCCGGGGCGGCTTTTGTGGCTGCCCAAGTGTCGTTATAAGACAGGGTGCGCATCTGGGGGCGTTCTCAAAGCCGCCGGGACGCTTTCAGGTGTGTCGGATTTCTCGACGATGATGGCGAGCAGATATGGCTCGCAGGTCAAAGGAATAGTTTTTGATATTCCTTGAGAAAGGCGATGCCCGGTCAGTCGATCCGCGAGAGCTGGGCCTTCAGCGTTGCGTAGAGATCATAGAATTCGCGTGCCTGGCGCCGGGTGAATCTAATGCTCATCGGTTCCGATTCTCTGATGTGGACCTCGAACTCACCCTTGAACCATGCGTGCGGTGCGCGTGTGCATACCTGGACGATATCCCGCAGAGGAATAATGATCTCTTTTCGAGGCGCGGATATTCGCTGGATCGTGATACTGCCGCCATTGAGGACTATAGTGCAGCGGTGCCCTGCGGCATCGGTTCGATCTGTCATTGCCTCCGCTCCCATGTGTCAGGGGCCAGGGGCCGGCATTGAGATGTGCGGCCAGCACGGATTCATGTCCGATTGTTGCGACAGGTGGGTATTTGAGAGGGTTTCGCCCGGAGGATTCCCTTGATCATCTGGTGCGCCGTGCTCGGTGTGCTCTGCGCACTGGCCCGGAGTCTTGGCCGGTCGCTGAACGCCGAGCGCGGTGCAGCCCGCCGTCGCGGTCGCGTGTTGACCCTGCTCGCCCCTCTCGAACGCGGCCGCCTGAACCGAAAGCCGGCGAGATCACTTCGGTCAGTCCTCGGCGCCTGGGGGAACATAGGGAACGTTCTCCAGGGAAATTTTCAAGGAAGGTACGGTCCTCAGGTCTATCGGCACACCATCAGCGTTGGTAATCCGGATGTCGCCGATAACGTCGATGTTGATTGCCTTGTTGTCCTGAGTGACGTCGTATGCTGAGGGGGTCGGCGTGTCTGCGATAGCGAGGGCAGGACTGGAAAAGAGTCCGGCGACAGCGAATGCCGCCGCCGTGGCGAACCGGCGAGTGTGACTCATGTCGGCTTCTCCGATCTGATTTTGTCAAACGAATGTATCACGCGGGTGGGGCAACTAAGTTCACTCGTCTGGGTAATTATTGACGGTAGGTGATTATTCGCGTTCGGGCGGGGCGGGACTGCATCAGGTTTCGTCGGCACACTGTCCTGGGACGTGCGTCGAGTGGAATCGGCTGGAGCGTGGTCGCGTCGCGGCAGAAACGTGAGCGAAACAATGAACTGTTCGTGTTGTGGATGGTGTCTCGGGATCCACTGCCCAGGGCAGGCGGATACGTTCGGTAACGAGTACTTACGGGATGTGACGACATGGCGGGCACGCTTCCCAACGGACAAGGAGTAACGCATCGGAAAGGGAGAAAGAACAGGTGGCTCCTGATGACGAGGACGACGGCATCGACGGGTTGCGTGAGCGGTGAAGGACGGTGCGCGTGGTAGCGGGGCTGAGGGGACGATAAGCACCGGTGTTCCCGTACTGGATCTGCAGGATCGGGGCGACACTCTGGAACTCACCCTGCCGGGGAGACTCTGGCCGTGCATCATGTGGTCCCGGCCATTCCGATTCCGTTATTGCGCGCGCTCGCCGGCGAATGGCTCACCGAACGGCTGCCTGACCTACCGGGGCGTGGTCACCGTGCTCTGCCTCCTGTGCCGTCAGTCCTCATCGCCGAATTTCCACGGCAAGCCCCGCATTCGCCGACGCAGACGACCATCCGACGCGATGACAACGCCAACGTTCCCTGCTGAAGCAATAGGCCGTTGGTGTTGTCCGACGCCAGGTTCTTTACTGCGCCGAGTCACCAGGTCATCGACAGGGGATGTCCATTGGGGTGAAGTTGCCTGTGCACGGTCACCTGAAACGGCAAAATGGGATCCGCACTCTTGGATAAGGCGCCGACCGCCCCGAAACTCGATGACATTCGTCTCCGGCAGTGCGGAGGCAGCACAGGCCTTGAGGCGGTGAGGCAGCGTGAGACAGGGTCGAACCCGCACCGTGGCCTGAGTATCACATGGACAGCGCTTCCGAGAGGAATCGGACATTGATCGCACTACGGGATTGTGCGGAAATCCCGCCGATCAAGGATATTTCAGCGGACAGAGCGGAGGGTGAATCGCGCTGCTGGTAACCAACCTCGGGGTGATCAATACCTATGCCGAAGCGCGAGCGTGCGAACCGGTGCTCGGATTCAGTGTGATCATCACGCCAAAGCCGGTTCCCTGCCGTGGGGCGAGTCACCGTGGCGTGGTCAAGGATGTGATCGTATTCCTCCGAACATCCCTCTCAACGATGTCTACCGGCGGCTCCTGACGGTCGCGCTCGACGGCGCGCTGCGCCACGTCGCCGACCTGCCTGATCAACCCGTCACCGTGCCCACCTCCGACACCATGCTGAGGCAGCTTCTTGGCGGGCCGGCTCCGTCAGTTCCCACCGAGCCGGAAGCTGTGTTGGACACGCTCCTGCGCGCGGCCGAACTCGGGCTCGGCCCGACCGGCAGCAGCCGCTACTTCGGCTACGTGGTCGGTGGTGTGTTTCCCGTCGCTCTGGCTGCCGACTGGCTCACCAGTGCCTGGGATCAGGTCAATGCGACGTACGACATGTCGCCACTCGCCGCGGTCCTGGAGGACATCTGCCGTGGGTGGCTCGTCGAGATGTTCGGCCTCCCGGTGGGCACGTCCGCGTCCTTCACGTCGAGTTGCACACTGGCGAACCTGATCTGTTTGGCGACCGCCCGCGCCGCGCTGCTCGACCGGGTGGGCTGGGACGTCATGACCCGAGGGCTCAACGGCGCTCCACCGATCACCGTCCTGGTGAACGAGCACGTACACGCCTCGGTGCCGCGGTCACTGCGGCTGCTCGGACTGGGCGGAGATATCCGCCCGTTGGTCACCGACGGCGAAGGGCGCGTGAAACTCGGCCCGCTGGAGAAGGAGATCTCGCGAACCAACGGTGGGCCGGTCATCGCGTGCGGCCAGGTCGGCGAACTCCACACCGGTGCCGTGGACCCGCTGCGGCCGCTGTGCGAGCAGATCCATGCCGTCGGGGGGTGGGCTCACTTCGACGCGGCGTTCGGTTTGTGGGCCGCCACGACCGAGCTGCGGCACGGCTTGCTCGACGGCCTTGACCTGGCGGACTCGTGGGCCACTGACGCCCACAAATGGCTTAACGTCCCGTACGAGAGCGGCATGGCACTGGTGGCCGACGCCGACGCGCATCGCCGTGCGATGGCCATCCACCCTGACTACCTGAACCAGGACGCCGGCCGGGTTCGTCATCCGATTCAGTGGGGTGTCGCCTTCTCCCAGCGTGCACGCGTCATTCCACTGTGGGCAACGCTGACCCAGCTCGGTAAGACCGGCATCGCCGAACTCGTCGGCCGGCACTGCGCGCTCGCCCGTCGCCTCGCGGCGTGTCTTCGGCGAGAGCCGGGAGTCGTGATCCTCAACGACGTCACCCTGAACCAGGTGCTCGTCCGTTTCGAACATCCCGGCGGCGATGACGACCGGCACACGATGGCTGTGACGCAGGCGTTTCAGCGCGCCGGTGTCGCGTGGGCCTCCGGCAGCGGGTGGGGCGGCCGTGCCGTGCTCAGGTTCTCCTTTGTCAACTGGACGACCACCGACGAGGATGTTGATCGGGCCGCGGCCTCGCTTCTCGAATGCCACCGGGCCCTGCGTTCCGCCCCCCTGCCCGGAGTCTGCTGAGGTGGCGGTCACCGGTGAAACCAGAAGATGGTCTCCGTGACCATCAGAAAGAAAGGATGCCGGAACCATGCTCGGTGATTCTCCGTCCGGTGAGATTCGCGTTGCCACCCGCGCCGACGAGGACCACGTCGTTGACGCGCTGACCTTCGGGTTCGCCGAGGATCCCGTCCTCGCCGGCACGATGTTCCCTGATGGCGAGCTGTACCCGACCTTCGCTCGCCGCTACTTCGGCGTGTGGACCGATCTGGCACTCGACCTGGGAACCATCTGGACGACTGGTGACACGGTGGGGGCACTTCTGACCTTTCCGTCGGAGTCCCTGCCAGTCCTCGACAACGAGTCGGACCTGCACGCCCGGCTTGTCGAGGCGTGTGGGCCCTACGCTGAGCGTGTCCTGTCCGTCCACAACGCACTCGACCTCCAGCACCCCGAACAGCCACCGCACCACTACGCGTTGTTCATGGGCGTCGCCCCCGGCCGTCGAAGCCGGGGACTGGGAACGCGGCTGGCCCACGAACTGTTCGCACTCGCGGACAGCGAAGGACGAGCTGTCTACGGTGAGGCCAGTTGCGAGCGCAACAGCCGGCTCTATATCCGCATGGGGTTGCGACCGACAGGCGAGCGCATCACCGTTTTCGCCCACGACATCCTCCCGCTCTGGCGCCCATCGACACGGAGGTGATCCCGAATCACGGATATCGATCGGACGAGAGCGAAGAGAAGGAGAGGCGGAGTCGTGCCGGCGCGGCACCTGGGTCGCGGTCACCTCGCCCGTGACCTCGCCGACCAGCCGTGGCAACTCGGCGTGACGTTCATGAAACCTTGTGCCCCGCAGGCTGTTCACGGTGGCCGCGGTCCGCTTCGCGCACTCGGTGAAGTCGTTGATGGGGCCGGTGAACACCTTCTCCCAGGTGCCTCGGGTAGCAGACTTCCTTTGCTCATGGCGTTTATGCCTCTTTCGCGTCTCGGTAAGCGGGGAGCGGGCGGCGGTCCGGTAGCGCCCCCGCTGTGGATCCTGCCTGCGGGAGGCGGCGAGGATCGCCTCCCGGGAGTGCTCAGCAGTCGTCGCTCCGGCCAAGACGGATTGGTGTTGCCGTCGAACCCGCGGCCCCTCGCCCACGCAATTGCGTTGAGCGTCGATATTTGCCCGCATTGAAAATGCGGACGGAAGTCAACGATCAACGGCGGAGATGAGACTGACGATGCGATCGTTTCAGGCGATCAGGAGTGTGCCGCTGCCGTAGGTGGGTGAGCCGGTCGTGGTGCTCTCGGCACAAGCGCGCATGTGTGCCAGTGCACGGTGCTGCTACGAGTGCAGCCCCCCGCTGGATCAAGCCGACGATCGGGAACGCATTGAACACCGCGAGCGTCGGGCGCGGCTGGAGAATCGAGCCACGGATTTCGTGCGCAAGCGGAGCAACATCCTTAGCCAGGCCCAGGACGCAGGCTCGGGTGATCCCCTTTGCCCAGGGTCCTCAGGGACTGCTACAACGCGCTCGGGGCTGAGCGTCAGCTCGTGCTGGACCAGATCACCGAACTCGATCAGGATGACCAGCGTTCACCGGCCACGGCCACCCGCGAAGACCTTGATGTCCTCGACCTGCTGCCACATCTGCCGGTCAACCTTCACCGCCCGCCGGCCGAGCTTCAGGTCCGGCTCTGCGAGCTCACCGAACTCCGAGTCAGCATCGACCACGAAACGGATCACGCCATGATCGACATCACGCTGCCCGGCGACAGGATCGAAGAGGTGGCCACCGCCGCAGCGGACGCGGAAGTCGTCAGAATGGCGAAGTCGCAGTTCGGCGCTGGTGTGGTTGCTGCGGGTGCCCCCGGTGAGATTCGAACTCACACTGGACGGGTTTTGAATCCAGGCAGGAAGTGTGCTCTGACCTGCGGTTGACCAGTCTAGATCGGGTTTTTGGGGGCATAACGGGGGTGGCCTGCCTGGCGCTCTGCCCCCTGAGCGTCGTTCTCCGGCGCTTTATCGAGGGGCCGAACCCGAGTAAGACTCGCGCTTTGCAGCATTGGACGGCACCTCACCAGCGAGGAAGGACCGCACTTGCTGCACCGCCACCTCGTAGCACAGCTCGTTCGTTCCTGGAACGGTGCGAGCCGAGTGAGGGCTGATGATGACCCCCTGACAGCTCCACAACGGGTGGTCGGCTGGTAACGGCTCCGGTTCCGTGACGTCGAGTGCAGCCCGGAGGCGACCTGACTGGACTTCTGGCACGAGAGCGTCCGTGTCCACGATCTTGCCGCGCCCGGCGTTGATGAGCAGCGCGCCGCTATCCATCGCAGCGAGGAAACCCTTGTCGACTAGATTCAAGGTGCTGTCGTTGAGTGGCGCGGTGATCACCACAATCTGGTGACCGCGAATAAGGTCGGGAAGATCATCAGCCCCACTCACTCCCTGTCGAGGTTTGCTTGCTATCAATGTGGAATGCGCACCAAGCGCGCCGAAGAGTCTCGCTGTCGCGTTTCCAATAGCCCCCGCTCCAACGATTAGGATCTTCTTTCCGCGTAGGGTATCCGCATCAAATCGACGATGCGCCCAAACATGCTCGTCCTGAAATCGAACAAGTGTGGGCCATTGTCTATACTGGGCGAGTGCTGCGGAAATGATCCACTCGGAAACGGGTGCAGCATGACCCCCCCGAGCGCCGGCCAGCATGATTCCCGCAGGCACGACCGTCTCCCATTCGTCGGTGCCCGCCGACAGAAGTTGCACCATCCTCAAGTGCGACATTTGCGACATGAGCGGCATTGGTCGGGGCGTACCTCGATAAGGCGGAACGAGTATTTCAGCCTGCCGCTGGATCTCGTCAAGCCTTGTGGCAGCAGGGTCATACGGAACAACCTCCACAGATTCGAGCTGGCCGAATATGCTGTGTCCGACCAGATCATCGGTTTCGTCACTGACTAGAACCTTCGTCATCGGTTATCTTGACTTTCTGATAGAACTTTTGAGATCAGTTTTTCGGCTTGATCCTGGAGGGGTCTGCTTGATGCCGAGTTGTCAATCACGACGTGCGGCACGGGCGGCCGCAGGTCTAAGTTGATTCCAGCTATGTACTCATCCCAATTGGCCAGCTTGTGGGCGTCGCGAGCCGCCCCCCTGTGGCGCACATACCCGCGCATGGTGTCGGCATCGCAGAAAACCCACACAAATGTTGGCGTAGCGCCCAGGCTTTGACAGGTTGCCTGTATTCGACTAACCCACGCGGAGTCCGAGAATTCTCGAATAAACGGCGCTGTCACAATCGCACTGTTTCCGCATTGAACATTCTCCATCATTGCGCCGGATAACGCCTCGTATTCACGAGGTCGCACCTTGTCGACGTAGACTGCCGATTCCCGATCGTTCGGTGATAGGCCAAGCAGTTCCAATGCGACCTCAACCACGGGGCGCGTAATGGTGTCCTTGTCCAGCATCGGCCAGCCAGTTCCCCTGGCGATAACGCGCCCGAGTTCAGTCTTCCCGCTGCCTGCGTAGCCACCGACGAAGATCACACGCGGAGACGTCGGCTTTGGGAGCGCAGCCGACGTCACATGAGGCGCGTGAACCACCCGTCCGGCGCGGGGCTTGCTGATCACAAGACCTTCCTTGATCAGGGCATCCATCGCTTCGTTGATGGTGAATGGGCTCACGTTCCATTCCGCAGCAAGCTCGCGCGTTGACGGGAGCTGCTGGCCGTCGCGGATACGCCCGGCCTCGATGTCATTGCGAATGTTTCGGGCTACCTGCTGATGCAACGGCTCAGAGCGCTGCACACCTGAACGTGGCCGGGACATGTCTGACGGCTCCCTGCGGCTTCGGAGTGGCAGATCAGCTGATCTGCTAACGATGCAGACCATACCATCTGTTTGCTCACGTTGCTGCTGGTCAAAGCACTTTCAGATACTCCATTAGGGTGAAACCAGTTGGTTTGCGTGCCAATCAACTGTTAGCTTCGTGGTGTTCCGCAGCACACCAAACGAGAGGGACCCGCGATGAGGACCGCACGAGTTGCCACCCGCGAAACTCTGGCCGTTGTCGGCTGGTTGAGCGAGGGTGTTTCCGCAGTTCAGGGCACCTGCCCGGATGGGCTGACTGAGGCGGCGATCGATGTGCTGTTGCAGGAGGTGTACGGCGAGCTGGAGGTGGAGGAGCGCGCGGCGGAGGCCGCGTTCCTGTGCGATCTGAACGATCAGCCTGGTGTTTCCCGGTCGCGTCGCCGGGCCGGTCGCGCGGTGCTGCGGTCGCTGCCGGTCCGGGTGCAGGTCACTGCCGGTTTCGCGGGGAAGGCTGCGTGATGTCGGGCGCGCTGGTTCCTGCTGTCGCTCGGATGCTCGGGTGCCGTAATTCGCTGGCGCTGATGGTTGTCGAGGTGATCGAGAGCAAGGCCGGGCAGGGCTGGTCTGAGGCGGAGATCGTCCGCTGGCTGGCTGGTCATTACGACCCGGGTAGCCCGGTCGCTGATCCGGCGCTGGTCCGGTTCGTCCTCGCTCGTCTTTAACCCCGTCCTGCCTGTCCCGTTTCTGCCCGTTGATCAGTGGAAGGACTGTCCGATGATCCGCATCTCGATTGATCTGCAGCTGGTGGACCGTCTTCACGATCTGGCGGATCTGCTGACCACCAACGCGAACGTGCTGGCCGCCAACCCGGTGGTGCCGGATGCGGTGAAGCACCCGCGGGTTGAGGTGTATGCCGATGTGGCCGAGCAGGTCCGGGTCCTGGCGGATGCGGAGCTGGCCCGGGTGGAGGGTGTCGCGCTGGTGGTGCCGCTGACCGAGGCCGAGGCCGGACGGCAGCTCGCCGGCCGGTTCGAGGCGCTCGCGGCCGGGTTGCGGGCCAATGCTCGGAGGTTGACCGGGTTCACGGCGGATCCGGTGATGGCCGGGCGGGCGCGGGTGTATCGGGATGTGGCGGCCCAGCTGCGGATGCTGGCCGAAGTGGAGCGGTTGCAGCATGATCGCCCGACTCCGCCGGCGTCTCCGGCGCGGGTTCCGGCGCCGGTGTCCGCGGTGGCGCTGAAGGCGTCGGTGCGGGTTCCGTCGGTCCGGCCGGCGTTTATGGAGCCGCTGGTGGCTGCGGTCGCGGCGCGGCGCCGCCGGGGCTGGTCGGTGGCAAGGATTGCGCTGTGGCTGAAGGGTCAGCTGCGTGACCCGCAGACGGAGCGGATGCATCCGTGTGCGGAGCGCTCGTTCGTCTCGCATGTGGTGCGGCTTGTGGGCCAGCGGCGGGCAGCTGCCCGTGGCCTGTGTGTCGCCTGACTTTCTGTCTCTTCTGGTTGTCTCGAAAGGATTTGTGATGTCTGTGACGACGCGGATCGGTGCGCTGGCTGGGAAGATCGCTGCCCGCTTCGATGATCGTGACCGGGTGTTCTATGCCGCGGACATGGTGGCGTTCACCCTGCGGGGCGGGGTGTGGCATGTGCTGGTGATCCGGCGTGGCTGGAACCCGGGCAAGGGCAAGCTGGCCTTGCCGGGTGGGCATGTCGAGCGTGGGGAGACGTCGCGGGCGGCGGCGGTGCGGGAGCTGGCCGAGGAGACCGGCATCCGGGTGCGCGGTGGTGCTTCGGTCGATCAGCTCGGGGTGTTCGACGATCCCGGGCGCGATGCTCGCGGCCGGTATGTGTCGGTGGCGTATGGGGTCTGCCTGGGTGATGCCCCGGACCCGGTCGCCGCGGATGATGCGGCGACGGCCGAGTGGATGCCGCTGCACGAGGCGCTCCGCGTCGCCGACGAGGGGGGTTTTGCGTTCGATCACCGCCTCCTCCTCGCCACCGGTGTCTGCCACTACCCGATGGTGCGGCCGGCCCGCTGAGCCCTTCAGTTCTGCGGCGTCCGCCGCGTCCGCTACGCAGGTTTGCACTGTCCACAGAGGAAAGAGGGATTCATGTCGAAGAAGGATCACAAGGTCACGATCTCGCGCACCGGTCGCCCGGTCGAGACGCGGATGGTGACCGAGCGGGAAGCGCTCGTGTTGGAGGAGCTGCCATTCACGGACCCGACGGTGATCTCGGTGTCGGTCACGACTCCGCGCTGATCGTGCCCGGCCCGGCGGGTCCATCCCGCCAAGAACGACCCCGCCAGGCCGGGCGACAACCCCTGTCACTACGTCAACGCTGAACAGGAGAACCCTGATGGTACGTACTAGGAATCATGCGGTGCAGGTCGACTCGGGCCGGGTCGAGAAGGCAGCCTATGCGCTGGCCGAGGCTGCGGGTAAAGACTGGGCCTTCTGCGATCGCAGCCATTACCTCGGGCTGGCGCTGGTCACCGTCGCCACCTACCTGGACCTGGACGAGTCGCCTGGGGGCGAGTCGTGATGGGCACGTTGATCGAGATGCAGCGGTTGCAGTTGTCCCGGCCGGTGGGTGTGGAGCCGGCCGACGCGGTGGTGGCGGCGTGGCAGGCGCGGCACGCGGTGGTGCTGGAGCATCTGGCCGAGGAGGGCAGCGGCCTGGCCGCGGTGTCCGCGGTCGCGGTGCACCGCCGCGAGACCGAGCTGGCGGGGCGGGGGGTGGCGTGATGGTGACGCGGATGATGACCGCCCGGTTGCGGTCCGGCGCGTGGGAGCGGGAGCCGGGGTTGGTGGCTGCCGCGGTGCCGGTGCGGATGCGGTACCGCGCATCGGATCCGTGGGCGCTGGCGCTGGATTTCCGGTCCGGCGCGGTGTGGGTGTCGTGGCTGCTGGCCCGGGACCTGCTGGTGGAAGCGCTCACGTTGGGTGCGGCGGGGGAGGGTGACGTCCGGATCGCCGCGGAGGGCGACACGGTCGAACTCAGCCTGTCCTCCCCGGACGGGTCGGCGGTGCTGGTCTTCGGCCGCGGCGAGGTGGAGCACGCCGTGGACGACACGGAGGCGGTGGTCCCGGCCGGTATGGAGGGGTCCCACGTCGATTGGGACCGCGAGGTGCGGTACCTCGGCCGCGACGCGGCCTGACCCCGGGGGGCGTTGATGGGAAGGCCGTTGTCCGGGGCGGATCGCCGGGAGATCGCCCGGTTGTCTCGCCAGCTGGATACCGCGTTCACGCGGTTGACGAAGCTGCCGTACGCGGTTCCGTTGCTGCGGCAGCACGATTACGCGCTGGATGCGTTGCGCCAGGCCCGCAACGGCGGGTCGGTTTCCGCGGCCGCCGGTGAGGTGCGGCGGTTCGCGCAGTACGTCAAGAACGCCCGCTAGGGCTCTGGTTCACCGGTCCACCGCCATCGGTGTGCCGGTGTGAGGGCGTGCCAGGTCCCGTTTCCGTGGTGAACGCGGGGCTGTCTGGTGCGCCGGAAATTTCTGCACAGCACAACCAACCGAAGGGTTATCAGATATGTCGAGCATTTACCGGGTGATCGATCAGTACGACCGTCGTGTGCGGGACCTGACGAAGCGCGCCATCAAGAGCGGCATCATGCCCGACGCGAATGTCTATTACGCGCTCAACGCCGCGGAGAAAGCGATCACCGCGGCGCGGAAGGCGGGCGAGGCCGCGATCATGCCCAATGTGGAAGACGCGGTCGCGGAGGCGGCGCGCGTGGTGGACACCGAGGAGAAATACGCCGCTGCACGCGACTGAGTACGCCCCTTTCTCCGCGCCGGTGCGGGACCACAGGCGGTCTCGCACCGGCGTGCCCATGCCCTGTCCGGGAAATACCGGCAGGGGAAACCGGGTGGAGGGGGTGTGCTGGTGGATGTTGTGCGCAGTGCCGTGATGTATGGGCGTGCGGTGGTGGCTCTGGCCGACCGGGACGCCGAGCGGTATCTGAGCCGGGCGGAGCGGGCGCGTCTGATTCCGTTGCGGGATCAGGCTGTGGCGGTGCTTGATGCGGCGGAGTCCGTGCGGGACAAGCACGGTGCCCGCCGGGCCGCGGGCCTGATCAGCGCGGCGGCCGTCGACTACGGCTCCGCCGTCGTCCACGCCCTCCGGCGTTCCGGCCGGTAACCCCCTTTTCATCAGCGCCGGGGCACCGGCAGGCCAGTGACACGGTCTGCCCGGTGCCCCGGTGCCCCGGTGCCCCGGCGCTTCTGCGCTTCGGCGCGAATGTGTTGTCCACCAATGGAAAAGGAGCTGTTGATGTTCGGTGCGGAGAAGCGGCGTGAAGCCGTGAAGGAGAAGTACAAGATGCTCGACCCCAAGCTGTCCACCTGGAACAAGACGTTCCGGTGCCTGGGGTGCCGCAAGCAGTTGCGCCGCGGCAACCTGTGCGGCAAACCGGCCTGCTCCCGCGCGGTCGCGGCGGCGATGGAATGACCGCGCCGGTGACGCCGCGTACCTGCTGCCGTGGCTTGGTTCTGACGCGGATGCGGCGGGACCGGCTGGACAAGACGTGCCGCGATTGCGGCCGTAGCTGGTCGGAGCCGATGCCGCGGAAAGCGGCAGGTAGGTAGCGACCCGGCCCGGCAGCCCTTGCCCGTGGAGAGCCCGCGCTGCCGGGCCGGGTCTGACCCCCGCATCACCCGAGAGATCACCCGAGCGATTGGGGAAACACATGGTAGCGCCTACGTGTGCGCATCCCGGCCCGGAGGGGCCGGGCACCGGCCGCCCGGACCAGGGGCCGGCCGACCCGGCGGACGAGTCGCCGCTGGCGTTTCACCTGGCCGTCTCCTGCCCGGCGCCGCGGCCGGGGCAGTGCCGCTGCACCAGCGTCTGTACGGCCCCGACCGGGCGGGGCTGCCGCCTGCGGAACGGGGCGGGCACATGGCAATGACCGACAAGGCCAGCGGGGACCAGCCCGGCGACCGCCCGGTGGGGTCGTTGTTCGGCCCGGTCACCGACACCGACCGGCGCCGGTGGCAGATCCAGGCCCACGCCGCACTCGCCTCGGTGCTGCTGCGGGCGCACGAGGCCGGTTTACCGCCGCTGACCTGGACCGTCACCGACACCGGTGGCCTGTCCGGGCGGGTCGACTCGCCTGGCACGCCGGGCGAGGTCCGCGCCCGATTCGGCGCGTGGGTGTCCTTTTTGGACCTGCAGGTGGCAGCCGGGCACACCGGGGGCGGGTGGCAGACCTGCGCCGCCTACGGCGAGCTGCCCGGCCGCGCGGGGACCCGCGGACGCCCGGTCGGGCTGCGCGCCGACATCCCCGACCCCACCCAGATCGACCGGACCTCGGTCGATCCGACTACGGAGGAGTGCTGAGCATGACGATCGAACGCATCGAAACCCACCACGGCGAGGGGCCGATCGAGCTGGCGGTGTCGGCTGATGTCGCGACCGTGGAGGTCGTCGCCGGAGACGAGTACCGCACGGCGCGGGTCGTGCTGTCCCCGGTGGTGCCGGGTGACGCCGCGGCGGCCCGGCTGATCGAGGCCACCACCATCACCTCCCGCGGTGACCGCCTCACCGTGGAGGTTCCCCGCACCCCGCATGCCGGGGGTGGGGCGACGGTGGTCCGCGGATCGGGGAATGTCGTCATCTCCGGTGTGGTGTCCGGGGAGGTGGTCGGGCTGGTCCTCGGCGGCGCCCAGGACGGGGTGAGCATCGTGAACGGGCAGGTCATCACCGGGTCCGGCACCACCACCATCGGTGGTGGCGGCGGTGGCGGTGGCGGGTTGCGGCTGGTCGCGACGGTCCCGCCCGGGTCGCGGGTCACCCTCACCGGCCGGTCCCCGGTCCTCACCACCACCGGCCCGCTCGCGCAGGTCAGGGCCGAGACCGTGTCCGGCCGGGTGGCCATCACCGCGGCGGACGTGGTGGAGGCCCGCACCACCTCTGGTGCGATCCGGATCGGCGCGGCCCGCGAGGTCTGGGCGCGGTCGGTGTCCGGGGCGGTCCGGGTCCGTGAACTCGCCGGGCACGCCTCGGTGAAGACCACCTCGGGTGCGGTGGAGGTGACCGCGGTCGCGGACTCGACCGTGACCGCGCAGACCGTGTCCGGCGCCATCGACCTGTCCGCCCCACGCGGGGTCGAGATCGACGCCTCCACCCGCAGCGTGTCCGGCCGCACCAGCAACCGGCGGTGGCCGGCATGAACCAGCCCGACACGGAGGCCCGCCGGGTGTTGGCCCGTGAGCAGGCCGAGGGGCTGCGTGCCCTGGCTCGCCTGATCGAGCAGCACCCGGCCTTGACCAGGGTGCTGGCCTTCCCGCTCGGCGAGATGCGCGGGTACGTGGTCGACGCCGAGGACGACGCCCGGGGGACGTTGGCGGAGTTCCGCCGCGCGGCCCTGGCCGCCGGAGCCGAGGTGAGCACGGCGAACGAGATCGACGCCTGCACCGTGGGCGCCCGGTTCGGCCCGGTCACGGTGAGCGTGAAGGCGAAAGCGGACTTGATGGCCGGTCAGCCTGCCCCGCCGGTGTCCTACATCCCGCTCAATACCGAGGAGGACTGAGCCGTGTCCACGTTCGATGTGCTGCAGCGGTTCGGGACGCTCGCGTTGATCCGGCACGCGGTGACGGTGCTGCTGTTCCTGGTGCTGCACCTGATCCGGATCCCGCTGGTGCTGGTGGCGCGGGTGATCGAGGGCGTGATGCGTGAGCTGGACCGCTACGCCACCGCCCAGGCCTCGCGTCCGCGGTCCGAGCCGGTCAACCAGTTCTTCCCGTACGAGAGCCGGAGGGAGGCCCGGTATGCGCAGCCCCGGTGATCGGACGTGGATGACCTGGCAGGAGGCCTACTGCGAGGCCGTCGCCCACGACGCCCGGGCCGCGCTGCGCGGATACATCGTGCTGACCGTGGTGCTGGCCGGGCTGGTGGTGCTGGTCCCGTCCCCGTGGACGGCGCTCCCGGCCGGGGCCGCGGGGGTGTGGGTCGCGGTCCGTGCCCTGCGCTGGTCCCGGCTGTTGTTCCTCGCCCGTGCCGGCCGGCTCTACCCGCCCCGCTGAACGGAGGTGACTTGTTATGACTACCCGACACGCACACACCCGCACCGAGACCACGGTGGCGTGGATCGTGGGGCATTTCGGTGAGCTGGCCGCGGTCGCGGTCCCGAGCGTGCTGGCCGCGGTCACCACGGCCTGGCTGTCCGTGCTGTCCGTGGCGGTGGCGGTGGTGTGGGGCTGGCATGAGGCCCGCCTGTATCGCAGCACCCGCACCACCCGGGCGTCCCTGACCACCGCCACCCCACCGCGGCAACTGACCGGCCCCGCCGCCGCGGGGCCGGATTCCACTGGCCGGAAGGAGGCCCAGGCATGACCACGACATCCAGGACGACCGAGCCCCCGGACGAGGGCGGCGGGGAGGTGGCGCGTGGCCTGGCCGCGCTGGAACTCCACCTGGCCCAGGCCGCCGCCGGGGACGCCCCCGACGACCGCGGCGTGCCCGAGCCTGCCCCCGACGAGCCACGCGACGTGCCCGAGCCTGCCGCCGAGGAGGCGGGGGTGACGCGGCGGGTGCGGGCACGGCTGGCCGAGCACGCCGAGGCGCATCATCTGCTGCGGCTGCAGGACGATGACGCGCCGTTCCAGGTGGCCAGTAACCGGGTCCGCCGCCGCCGGAAAGCGGTCGCGGAGGCCGGGGAGCTGTGGCAGCTGGCGCGGGACCCGCGGGTGCTGGCCTGGCGGGACGCGCGGGTGCGGCGGCTGCTGGTCACGATCGGGCTGGTGGCGCTGACACTGGCGCTGGCATGGTCGACGGCCGGGGTGCAGCTGTTCGCGGCCGAGGACGCGGCGAAGTTCTCCCCGCAGTGGTGGTTCGCGTGGGTGGCGGAGCCGTTCTGCTCGCTCGCGCTGCTGATGGTCGTGGGTGGCCGCGCCTACCTGACCACCCGCGGCCGGCAGGTCGACGCCCCCGGCATCAACCGCACCGAGTGGACCTTCCTCGGCCTGACATTGGGGATGAACGCCTGGCCCCACCTGCCCGGTGTGGCGGAGGTGTTCACCGTGTCGAGCCTGGTGCTGCACCTGCTCGGCCCGGTCGTGGCGGTCGCGATCGTGCGTGCCTTGCCCCCGCTGCTGGCCGCGTTCACCACGCTCGGCCTCACCCCCGACACCACCCCGGCCCCGGCACCGGCCCCGGTCGCTGCGGTGACCGGTGCCGACCGGCCGGAAGCCCCTGCACCGGAACCCGCGACCGCACCGGCCGCCGCGGCCCGCCCGGCGCTGCCGCGGCGCGCGACGCCGGTGAGGACGACGGCCGGGTCCACGATCCCGGAACCGAAACGGCGTACCCGGGAGCAGCTGCAGGCCGAGTTCGAGCGGGCCGTGCGGGACCGCCCGGCCGGGTTCGACCCGGCCAACGCCGAGTCCATCCGCCGGACGTTGAAGTGCGGCAAACCGATCGCCGCCGAGCTTCGGGACGGCTACCTGACCGACCGCCGGGGTGAGCCCGGCACCGACTGAACCCACCCGGTCCGGGCAGGGTCAGTCCACCCCGCCCGGACCCCGGGGGAGGTGGACCGGCCCTGCCCGCGACCTGCCCTGAGTCCATGCAGGAGGCACCGCGATGGCACCCACCGACCACGACAACGACCCCACCACCCGTAGCGGCGCTGACCTGCACGAGTCCAGCCGAGACCAGCCCGGCGAGTCCAGCCCCGAGTCCACGACGGAACTGGCGACGGTCCACCCGCTCCCGGTCGCCACTGAACCCGCGATCGAGGGTGAACTGGTGTCGGAGGAGGAGTGGCGGCTGATCACCTCCCAGCGCGCGCAGGCCGCGTGGCGCTACCGCGCCTACCGAGACAACGCGGTGACCGTGGCCCGTGGTGCCCGGACCGCCGCCCTGCGCACCGGCGTGGCGGCTGGTGCGGTGGTCCGCACCAGCCGCGCCGTGGCCGCGCACCCGAAGACCCGTACCACCGGCGCCGTCCTCGCCTACACCACCGGTGTCCTGGCCGGGCCGGTGGTGGGCGTGTGGGCGACGTGGGAGCAGTTCCACAACTGGCGCACCGCCGCCGAGCACCGCCAGGGCGGCACCCACCGCGGCGAGGTGATCCCGGACCGGATCGGCACGCAGATGCAGGTGCAGGAGTACCGGGAAACCCAGCTCGGCAAGATCGGCGCGGCGTTGTCGAGCCGGGCCGCGATGGTGTTCTACGGCCTGCTGACCCTGGCCGAGGCCCCGGCGTTGGCGGACTGGTCCATCAACGGGTCGCCGGTGTGGGCGTACAGCCAGGCCGTGGTCACGATCGACCTCACCCTCGGTGCCGCCGTGGCAGCGGCGCTGACCGTGAACGGGTGGGCCTACCTGCGGAAAGTGTTCAAGCGCCGCAACCGCAAACGCGTCGGCACCGTCACCGACGACGGCAGGGCCCTGCCGGTGCTGCCGATCGCCGAGGCCCGCCACGACCGGGCCGCACTGGAGCTGCTGCGCCGCTCGCTGCTGGCCCAAGGGGTGGAGGTCAACCCGATCGCCGGACGCCGCACGATGTGGGGCTGGGAGCTGGAACACCAGATCGTCGGCGGCTCCGGCAAGCGCCCGGCCGACGTCATCAAGAAGCTGGAGCAGATCGAAACCGACCTGGACGTGCGCCAGAACGGCGTCCTGGTCCAGCCCCACACGGCACGCCGCGCTCGGTTCACCACCCGCATCATCGAGTCCGACCCGTGGGCCAAAATGCCGCCGCTTCCCGTCTACACCAACGGTTCCCGACGCCTGGCCGACCCGATCGAACTCGGGTTGCGCCTGGACGGGCGCACCATGTCCGCGTCGTTCCTGTCCACCCACGCGATCATCCTGGCCGCCTCCGGCGGCGGGAAGTCCGGCCTCATCCGCGCCATCGTCGACGGCCTGGCCCACACCACCGACGCGATCCTGTGGGACCTGGACCCCTCCGGCGTCGGACAGGCACCCCAGGCCGACGCCATGGGGCTGCGCGCCCTCTCCCCGGAGGACTGCGAACAGGCCCTCACCACCGCCCTCGGGATCGCGACGGCGCGGACCCGGATCAAGGACCGCCTGGGCATGGGCGACGAGTGGCAGCCCACTCCGGAGTATCCGGCGCTGGTGGTGGTGCTCGACGAGTTCCCGCGCCTGAGCAAGGAAGCGAAAGCTCTCGCGGTGGCGCTGCTGCGGGTCGCCCGCAAAGCCGGGGTGGTGCTCATCTTCGCCTCGCAGTCCGCGAAGAAGGACGCCCTCGGCGACTCCGTGGCCGCCGAGGTCGCGTGGAAGGCCGCCGGCCCCGGCCTGGCCGACTACCAGACCCGCCTCCTCTTCGGCGACAACGCCGTCTCCGAGGGCTACACCCCGGGCAACTACCGGCCCAAGCGCGGGTCGCGGCTCAACGACACCGGCACGTTCTTCCTGGAAGGCTGCACCGAAGGCGACGAACCGATCCCTACCCGCGCTCTGTGGTTCGACAACAAGATCGCCGAACAGCGCGCCCGCCGCGCCGCCCAGGACGGGCGTCCGCAGTGGGACACCGCCACCCTCCAGGCGGCCGGGCTCACCCCCGCGCAGCTGTCGGGCTCTACCAGCCCAGAGGACGCGGCCGTGGCGCAGCGGGCCGCGTTCGAGGACGAACAGCGCCGCGCCCGCCTCGGCATCCTCGGGGAGATCGTCGACTACCTCACCGACGACCTCGCCGCCTGGCAGGCCGGGACCGAAGGCGCCCGCGACGCGGTGTTCTCGGCTGAACTGGCCGACGCCCTCGGCCGTAGCTCGGGCCGGGCGCTGGCGCACGCCGTCGCCGACTTCGGGCTCAAGCCGGAACAGGTGCGCGCTCCAGGCGACGACGGCGAGGACAAACAGGCCCGCGGCTACCGCTTCGCCGACATCCTCGCCGCCGTCACCACCACCGAAAGCAACACACAGTAACCATCGGGAGTGTGACAGGCCGCGCGCCGTCCGCGCGAACCGTCACAACACCCGTGACACCACGCGCAGTGACCTGACCAGCACCGACGACACTTGTGACACTTGCGGACGTTCCCGCAGGTGACAGCCCAGACCCGCCTCAGCGGCCACCCCCAGGGGGTGGCCGCCGAAGTGTCACACCCACTCATGACCACGCACCGTAATCGAAGAGGAGGTATGTCCATGACCCGCTACAGCGCGCAGGAGGCCGGGTGGCTGGCGCTGGCCGCGCATGAACTCGCCCACGCCGTGGCCTGTAAGGAGGCCGCGACCACCCGGGCCGGGCGGCTGAGAGTGCTGCAGGTGGTCGTGGAGCCGGGCCGGTCGTTTATCGAGCATTCCGAGGTCGACCTGGGCAACCCGGACCAGGTGACCACCGCGGTGGTTGTGGCGTTGGCCGGGCAGGAGGGCGCGGCGCGGTGGGCGCAACGCCACGCCGGGTATTGGCGCGGGTCTGCGATGCGGATGGCCGCCCACGGCTGCGAGGACGACCAGGCCTACGTCCGCCGGATGCGGCGCTACTGCGACCGGTCCCCGGCCTGGCTGCGTCACCGTGCCCGCGCCGTGGTCGCGTCGCATTGGGGCCGGATCGACCGGCTCACCCACCGCCTGGTCACCGACGGGCGGCTACCGGCGCACCTGTTCACCTGACCCGCTGTGTCCCGCCGGCCCGGCGGCACCCGCCCGGGCACCCCGTCCGCGGCGGTCCGGGACTCCGCTGGGCCGGCACATCACTTGATTTCTCGCTGTCCGGCACCCGACGCCGGGCAGCACTTTTCCGCTACGACGAAGGGATTCTCATGGCTCGCTGGAAGAACGCCGGACAGTTCCGGGCGCTGCTGGACAAGCTGCTGACCCAGCGCGAGAACGGCAAGCCCAACAAGGCCACGATCGCCGACCTCAAACGCGAGATCGACAAGAGCGAACCGGATCCCCGCAAGCGCGCGGAGTACCACGCGATTCTCGACCGGCTCCGCACCCGCTGACCCTGCCGGATCTGTTGTGAGCGAAGGAGATTGCGTGATCACCTCGGAGTGTTTCCCGACCCCGCACCTCGCCCTGCGCACCAGCGACCCCGCCGCGTTGGCGCGGGTGCAGGGGTTCGCGGTGCTGCAGGCGGAGTGCGCGCAGCGACTGCGCGCCCGGTTGGCCGCGGCGTTGCGTGCGGATCCTGGTCATCGGGCGGTGCGGATGCTGCTGCGTCGCCTCTACCGGGACGCCCTGCAGTGGCGCTACGACCTGGCGGTCGCCTCGGCCGGTTTGCCCGGCACGCGGGGCCTGGCGCACGACCCGGAGCGGTTCCGGACCACCCTCTCGGCCGGTGGCGCGAACTTCGACCGGCTCGGTGCCATCGGGTTTCTGCGCGAGGGGTCGGTGTGGGACCCGGTGTCGCGGACGTACCGGGGTGGGCAGGACACGCCGGCGTCGGTGCTGATGCGGCACTACGGGGCCGCCGCGCAGGCGCGGTTCGCCACCGAGGGTTGCGACCCCGGCCGGCCTGACGTGCTGAGCACCACGGTCACCGTGCCCCACACGGGTGTCCGGATCCGTGGTAACCGGCTGGTGCGCGGCGCCGCGGCGCGGGAGGTGGCCGCGCAGCTGGTGCAGCGGATCCGCGCGCGGGGCCTGGACACCAGCGGGATCGAGTCCGGTGGCGACCCGGTCTACGCGGTGACCGCCGACCCGCGTGACGCTGCCCGGCTGCGGGCGGCGGCGTTCGATCTGCTGGCGACCGCGTTCACCCGGCCACCCCAGGAACGGATGTGGATGTGGCAGCACGCCCGGTTCGCGTTGTTTCAAGGCTTGGCCATGAAGAAAGGATCGGACGCGACGACGCGGGTGTTCCTGGTCGCGGTCGGGGCGGTGCTGCTGGCCGCCGCCCCGGTCATCGAGCACGACGCGGATCTGCGGTGCATGGTCCTGGGCCAGGACGCCGCCCTGGACATGCCCGCCGACCGGCTCCTGCCCGCGGAGCCGGTCGGGGTGTGGCGGTGGCGCGTCGAAGGCGAAACCTACGACCACGGCGGTTTCCGCGGCAGCGAGCAGGCCGCATGGGACGCGGCCTACCAGGCCGTCCGCCACCGCTACCGGCGGCGGCTCTACGAACCACTGTGGATCACCGTCGGCGCCACCGAGGTCACCGTCACCGAGCACGACTTCGCGGCCGTCATGACACCACACCTGCACAACCAAGGCTGACCCCACCGCGGCAGTCACCTCACCCCCAACCCCCGGCCCCCGAGACGCCGTTGCGTCCCGAGGGGCGGGTTGCACCACCCCATCACCCACGAAGGAAGGAACGCACTGTCATGTCTGTGACCAGCCGCTGGGAAGACACGGTTCGCGACGCGATCATCAGCCTGGAACGCGTCAAGGGCGACTGGGTGTCGTTGGCCGACCTCCGCGAGGAACTCGACATGCGAGGCACCAGCCGCGCCGTGCAGGAGGAACATCTCAACCGCATGTCGCAGAGCGGCAAGGTCCGCTTTGGCACCGGAGGCCGCATCACGTGGGTCGGCAAGCGCTGACCCCGTTGTCCGTCTGAGCCTCCCGCCGGCTCACCACGCATTCGCGCCACCGGCCTGGCGGGCACCGCATCCGCCGGACCAAACCTCAACCGCCCCGCGACGCCCCCGGCCGGCACACCCCGCTGGCCGGGGGCGTCGCGTCTGGCAATCGAGAGAGCTGGAAAGGACCGACACCCTTGCGCCTGAACCACACAGCCCGCGCCCAGCTGGAGGCGGCCGGGATCACCCCGGCCCAGTGGGCACGCCGCAACCACTACACCAATGGACGGTGGGGCGGGGATGCCTGCGGCTGCCCCGACGACCGCTGCATCGGTTTCCACCACGACCGCCCCGACAACTGCGGATGCCTGCCCGCGCTGCTCGACCGAGACACCGGGCGGTAACGCCGACCCACCCCGCCGGCAGGGCCACCCCGCATGACCGCGGGGTGGCCCTGCCCCTTTCTCCGCCGTGCTGGCACGGCACATGAAGAACTCCGCTGACCTGACTCGCGGCGCGGCCCCGCCGTGGCCACCGCTGTGCTCACCCACGACTGAAAGGACCATCCACAATGGACACCGTTGCTCCGCTTGTGGGCGCTGCGCTGGGGCGGTGGGCGTTGGAGCTGGCAGGTAGGGGGTGGCCGGTGTATCCGCTGCGTCCCGGGGCGAAGTTCCCCGACTGGCACCGCGGCGACCACTGCCCCGGGACCGGGCGGTGCCGGGGTGGGCACCGGACCCCGGAGCAGATGGCCACCACCGACCCGGAGCTGATCACCGCGGCATGGGGCCGGGCACCGTGGAACATCGCGGTGTTCCCCGGCCCCGCCGGGCTGCTGATCATCGACTGCGATCCGGCCAAACCCGGCCCAGGCACCATGGACGGCTGGACAGCGCTGCAGGCACTGGCCGAGCAGCGGGGCGGGCCGTTGCCGGACACGTTCACCGTCACCACCCCGCGCGGCGGCCGGCATCTGTACTACCGGGCACCGGCGGGGTGTGCGTTGCGCTCGACGCAGGGCCACCTCGCCGCCGCGATCGATACCCGAGGGTGGGGTGGCTACGCGGTCGCGCCCGGCTCGGTGCGCGCGGACGGCGCCTACGAACTGCTCGACGACACCGACCCGGTGGAGCTGCCGGGGTGGCTGGTGCAGGCCAACGTCGACCACGGCGTCACAGCGGTGTCCGGGCGCACTGACACGGCCGTGGCGGTCCCGGGCGCGTTCGCCGCGGCGGCGGTGCGCGAGGAGTGCCGCAAGGTCGCCTCCACCCCGTACAAGCAGGGCCGCAACAAGGCGCTCTCCCGCGCCGCCTACGCGCTTGGCCAACTGGTCGGCGCGGACGTGCTGGCCGAAGACGTCGCCCGCGCCGAGCTGCGGGCCGCCGTCGACTCGTGGGGCGATGCCGCCTCGATCCCCAAGGACTACGCCGTGATCGAGACCAGCCTGAGCGCCGGTCGCCACAACCCCCGCCGCATCACGCCTCATAGCACCCGCACCACCGGAACCCGCCGCCACCGCGCGGCCTCACCGAGGAAGGACACCGTCGCATGGACAAGCGACTGAAGGCCGAGTACCGGCGTTACGCCGCCGATGAAGCGGTGACCGCCACCGCGCTCACCGACAAAGCCAACGCGCTGGAAGCCGCGGGCAAGTTCCGGCAGGCAAGCCCCTACTTCCAGGCGGCAGCCAAGGCCGAGGACCGGGCCGCGGTCTGGCGGAACCTGCTCAAGTAGCCCCCGCCGACGATCATTGACCGGAGGAAGGAACCCCGACACTGATGACTGAACCGACAGCCATGACCACGACAGCCACCATTCGGACGGCGGTGGCGACACGGCGTGGCAGCCGCGCGCACAACATGGACGCGGCGGCGACGTTCCGCTCGTCGGCTGGGATAGTCGCCGCTGCCGTGGTCGACGGTATCGGTAACGACGCGACCGGTGCCGAGACGATGCGGGAGCTGGCGCGTATCGCCGTACGGATCGGTGCGGCCAAGGGTGCGCTGGCGGGTGTGCTCGCTGCCGCCGCGTACATCGACGACCCGGGCATTGACGACTACCAGCCGGACGGTGTGCTGGTGCTGGCCCTGGCGGAACCGGGAGAGCCGACCAGCCTGGCCTGGGTCGGCGACTCGCACGCCTACGGCTGGGATGGCACGGCGCTCCGCCGGCGGACCGATCCGCACACGATGGGCGCCTTCCTCCGGCAAAACCCGGAAGCTGAGGAATTGGCGGTGCAGCACGACAACTGGGTGCGGCTCAGCCTGGACTCGGCGACGCCGACCACGGTGGCGCTGTCGGAAGCCCCGGCCGGCGAACTGGTGCTGCTGGTGTCCGACGGCCTGGACGACATCCCACTGCCTCAGCTGCAGATCCTTACCGCGCAGCACCAGCACGACCCGCAAGCGCTGGCCGACGCCGTCGTGGCCGCCGTCCCTCACCACGACGAGGGCTACCGCGACGACGCCACCGTGGTCGTTCTCGCACCCGCCGCCACCGCCGTGCCCAGGCCGGACGAGGGGCAGGTGATGGGATGACCCCGACCTTGGTCAGCACGATCGGCCCGGCCGGGGCCGGGAAAACCACTTGGCGACGGACCTGCATTCCGGCCGGGGCGACGGTCGTGTCGCTGGACGAGACCCGCGCCCGGCTCGCGCCGTGCGGGTGCTCGGCCAACCAGGACGTCAACGAGGAAGCGGCCGAAGCAGGGTTCGCCACCACCGCGGCCGTGCTGGCCGGAGGCGGGACCGTCGTGTGGGACGTCACCGGCTACCTCGCCCGGTTCCGGGTGAGGCTGCTGAACCTGGCCGCCCAGCACGGTGCCGGCACCGTCGGTGTGGTGCTGCTGCCGCCGCTGCTGACCGTGCTGGCCCGCAACGCCCGCCGCTGCAACACCCCGTGCCCGGAGTGCGGCTACACCCGCCGGGTGCCGGATGCGCGGGTGTGGGAGATGCACCACGCGGTCGCCACTGCGCTGCCTCGCCTGCACACCGAGGGCTGGACCCAGCTGCATTTCCTGGCCTTGCCGCACTACCTGCGCGCCCGCTGAACATCCCAGGCCGCTTCTATCGAGTACCACTGTTGATGCCTTACTCAAGGAGGACCGTCATGGCCGCGATCATTCACCGGTGTGCCTGCGGGCACCCGGACAGCTTCCACACCCTCAACGGCATGGAAGACACCTCCCCATGCCAGATGGACCGCTGCGGGTGCACCGACCGGGACCCCGGTTCGCCGGAGCTGATCCCGACCTGGCGCTCGGACAGCCCGCTGCAGCAAACGAAGCCCGACCCCGAGTTGCTCGCGCCGGGCACGCTCGACCGGCCCGGGGTGGGCACGCTGTGCGACTGCGAGGACTGCTGGGCGCTGTACCGCCGGGAAACCGCGGCGGCTGCTGCGTGACCTCGTCCTGTCCGATCCGTGGCCCTCCCGGCATCCGCCGGGGGCCCGTGATCAGCCCGAGGTCTGAACGACCGGCCGCGCCGCGCCACCGTTCGGCCCCGCATCACCTGACTAGCGGCCCGCCGCGCCGATGAGGCCGGCGGGCCGCTGTTGTGCGCGCATCCTGCGCCCGCTCGATGGGAGTTTTCATGTCCAGTCAACCGAATCCGTCGCGCCCGTTGTGGCCGGTGGGCGTGGACGGACGCCCGCGGCTGCGCACCGGTGCCGCACCCGAAACCATCCGCGTCCTGACCGCCGCGCTGGACGCCCGGATCATCCCCGACACCTACGTCTCCGACGGGGCACCGGTGGTCGTGGAAGAAGTCTCCGGCGCGGCCGGGCCGACCGCGGGCGACGACGACGTCGTATTGCCGTTGTCCTCGTCGCCGCTGAAACCGGCACTGCTGGCCGGGCTCTTGGCCGAACACACCGATGTGGTCCAGTCCAAAGTGAACGAGAAGGGCGACACCTACGACGTGGAGGTCTCCCCGCCGGCGGCGGTGCTCGCGGCGGTGCTGGCCCGGCAGTCCTGGCCGGGGCTGCCGGTGCTGCGCAGGATCATCTCCACCCCGGTGCTGCGGCCGGACGGGACGCTCCTGCAAACCCCCGGCTACGACCCGGCGACCGGGTTCTACCTGACCGCCAACTCCTATCTCGAACCCGTCCCGGACCGGCCCAGCGCCGGGCAGGTCGCCGAGGCCCGCGAGTTCCTGCTGGAACGGTTCCTGGCCGATTTCCCGTGGCGGTCGCCGGCGGACCTGCCGAACTACCTGGCCCTGTTGGTGACTCCGCTCATCAGGCCGTTCACCCGGTCCCTGTCGCCGTTCGGGATGATCGAGGCGTCCATGCCCGGCTCCGGGAAAACCATCCTCGCCGGATGTGTCGGGCTGCTGGTGGGGCAGCGGGTACTGACCTGGACCGACTCCGAGGAGGAGCTGCGCAAGTCGATCACCACGGTGCTGGGCGACAGCGTCGGGGTGGTCGTGTTCGACAACCTCACCGAGGGGGAAGTCGTCAACTCGGCCGTGCTCGCACGGCTGGTGACGGAGCGGACCTGGACCGACCGCAAACTCGGCTCGAACACCGCCGCGAACTTCGCGAACGACCGGCTGTGGCTCGCGACGGGGAACAACCTGCGCACCGGCGGGGACATGGCCAGCAGGTCGGTGTGGGTGCGGCTCGACCCGGACTGCCCCCGCCCCGAGGCACGCAGCGGGTTCACCATCCCGAACCTGGACACCTGGATTCTCGACCCCCGCAACCGCGCCACCGTGCTGCGGCACGTGCTGACCCTCGTACTGGACTGGACCGCGCAAGGAGCACCCGTCAGCACCTCGGTGCCACAGATGCGGCAGTTCACCCGCTGGGCTCAGTACCTCGGCGGGTTCCTCGCCCACCACGGCATCGAGGGGTTCCTCCACAACGCCGACGCCGGCCGCGAACTGGATGACGACCACGCCGAGTGGTACGCGTTCCTCTCCACCTGGCACCACCTCTACGGCGACGAACCACAAACCGCGCAACAACTCCGGGCCGGGGCCGAACCCGAGTACGGCGCACCGGACCAGTGGAAGGGCACCTTCCCGGCCACGATCACCGGCAAGCCCCTCTCAGCCAAAGCGCTGGGAAAGAGGCTGGCAGGGCAGGTAGACCGGTGGCGCGGCGACCGGGTGTTACGCAGCGAAGTCGACAAGCACACCAAAATCAAGCTCTACAAGGTCGAACACCGAGCCGATTCGACCTGACCCCTCCAACAAACACCGCACACCCCGCAAACCCCGCAACCAACCAGGAAAACAAGTCCTGAACAGCGGAAACAACACCGGGGAGTCTGCGGGGTTTGCCCACCCCACCGAGACCACCAAACCCCGCAAACCCCGCAACTTGCGGGGTTTGCGGGGTTTACCCCTCAGCTCCACCACAGCAAACCCCGCAGACAAATCCCCAGGCCCAGGCCCATTTTGCGGGTTTTGCGGTATTGCGGGGTTTGGTTCCGCCCTCCCACACCTCACCACCCCCCCACCTGCCAGCAAACCCCACCGCAACCCACTACCCACCGTGACACTCCAGGCGACATCGACCCGGCCCCCGGCGGGGGCACGCACGCGAGAACCCGACACCCCACCAACCCCCGCTACGGGCACCTCACCGCCATAGTCAGCACACCGAAGGGGATCGTTATGGCAACGGCCGATCGCAAAATGACTGTCAACGAAGTCTGTGCCGAACTGGCCGACGAGAACGGCAAACCGCTCGCGCGCTCGACGTTCTACGACTGGCGCGCGAAGAAGCGCGGGCCCAAATGCACCAGGCTCCCGAACGGTGATCTCCGCATCCGCCGGGCGGACTTTGACCGTTGGTTCGACGGCCTCGCCGAGGAGAACGCGTGAATGAGACGAGCTATGACGTCAAGATCTGGAACATCGAGACGCGGCCAGGAAAAACCAAAACCTCCTACCGGGTCACGTGGTTCGTCGCGGGGGAGAGGTTCGATAAGAAGAAGGCCACGTACGCGCTGGCAGAGAGTTTTCGCTCCGATCTCGTGGCGGCGGCGCGCCGCGGCGAAGCCTTCGAATGCGCACGCGGGCTGCCAGTCTCGATGCTTCGCAACGAAAACGACCTGCCGTTCTTTGCGTTTGCGTGCAAGTACGTCGACATGAAGTGGACGCGAGCAGCCGGAAAGTCCCGGGCCGGTAATGCCGACACCTTGGCGTCCGTGTTGCCAGCGATGCTTGCCACGATCCGCGGTAAGCCGGACGACCGTGTTCTCCGCCGTGCTCTGACCGGATGGGCGTTCAACACGAAGCGGCGGGAGGACCCGAAGCCGCCAGAGATCGAGCAGGCGTTGAAATGGGTGCAGGCGAACACGTTGCCCACGTCCCGGCTCAACGATCCCGCGAAGTTGCGCGAGGTTCTGGACCAGATCTCGCTGAAGCTCGACGGCAAGCAGGCCGCAGCCAAGACCGTCTACAGGAAGCGCGCTGTGTTCAACAACGCGCTGGAGTACGCATTGGAGTTGAAGATCTTGACCGCCAACCGGCTTTCGGAAGTGAAGTGGACTGCACCTAAGACCGTGCGAGCGATCGACAAGCGTGTGGTCATCAACCCCGCGCAGGGACGCAATCTGCTGACCGCCGTCGAAGCGCAGAAAGTGGACACCGCGCCGCGTCGGTCGTCCGGCCCCATGCTCAAAGCCTTTTTTGCGGCGATGTACTACGCCGGTTTGCGCCCTGAGGAAGCCGCGATGTTGTGCAAGCCGGACCTGCAGCTGCCCGAAGCGGGGTGGGGCGAACTGCTGCTGTCGACGACCGCTCCGACCACTGGGGCAGCGTGGACGGACTCGGGGGAGCGTCGGGACCGGCGGCAGTTGAAACAGCGGGCGGAAGGCGAAGTGCGTGCAGTGCCCTCGCCCCCGCCGCTCACCGCGGTCCTTCACCAGCACCTGAAAACCTTCGGCACGGCAGCAGACGGCCGTCTCTTCCGGAACTTGACTGGAGGCGACCTCGCCGAGTCGACGATCTCCCGGGTGTGGGACAACGCGCGGAAAACAGCGCTCTCGGAAAGCGAGTACGCGTCGCCGCTCGCGAGGCGTCCGTACGACCTCCGGCACGCGTGTGTGTCGACGTGGCTCGCTGCGGGGGTACCGGCCACGCAGTGCGCCGCGTGGGCAGGCCATTCGGTGGCAGTGCTGCTGACGACCTACGCCGCTGTGATCGCCGGGCTGGAGGCGGAGGCGCACGAGCGGATCGAACGAGCGCTGGACTGGGACGACGACGCTGATACATCCGAGTGAACGCAGGCGTTCGAAAATTTGGGGGCGTATTGGGGGTGGATACCCGTGAACGGCCAGATAGAGCCGGACACAGTCGGACACAACAAGATCGGCCCCGCACCTGTTTTCGCAGGTCGCGGGGCCGGTTTGCGCTGGTCGCAGTTGGTGCCCCCGGTGAGATTCGAACTCACACTGGACGGGTTTTGAATCCGTTGCCTCTGCCAGTTGGGCTACGGGGGCGGCTGCCGGTGAACTTTACCGACCCCGCGCCCCGGCGGTCCCGGCGGGTGCCGGGGCCGCGGGTGTAGCGCCCGCCACTTCGTGGTGAACGCCATCGTGGGATGGGTGGTGGCCCCGGTACGCTTGCTGTTCGCGGGTGACCGTGACGTGAACCGTGCCGTCGAGTGCTCAGGAGGACAGCGGTGACCGAACAGGCCGGCGATGCCGAAGCCGTGCCGCAGCGCCGTGTGCTCGTCGCCGAGGACGAAGCGCTCATCCGGCTCGATCTGGTCGAGATGCTGCGGGAAGAGGGCTACGAGGTGGTCGGCGAGGCCGGCGACGGGGAAGAGGCCATCGCGCTCGCCACCGATCTCAAGCCGGATCTGGTGATCCTGGACGTCAAGATGCCCAAACTGGACGGGATCGAGGCGGCCGCGCGGATCACCGGCGACCGGATCGCGCCGGTCGTCATCCTCACCGCGTTCAGCCAGCGGGATCTGGTCGAGCGGGCCCGGGACGCGGGCACGATGGCCTACCTGGTCAAGCCGTTCGCCAAGCGGGACCTGGTGCCCGCCATCGAGCTGGCGGTCAGCCGGTTCGCCGAGCTGCAGGCGCTGGAATCCGAGGTCGCCGGGCTCACCGACCGGCTGGAGACGCGCAAGGTCATCGACCGGGCCAAGGGCCTGCTGATGACCCGGCAGGGTCTCGCCGAGCCGGACGCCTTCCGCTGGATCCAGCGGACCGCGATGGACCGCCGCACCACGATGAAGGCCGTTGCCGAGGCCGTGGTGGAGAGCATCGGCTAGCCGGCCCGCCAGGCCGGCGGCGAAGCGGGCGTGACCAGGGGGTCACGCCCGCTTCGCTGTATCCGCGGTCGCCCTGCGCTGCCCGAACGGGCAGAGTCGCTGCCCCTTTATCCGGCACTCCTCGTGTGCGGCGGGGGCGTTCCTACACTGTGCCGAATCGACTGGTTCGTCCGTCAAGGGGTCTGTTCGGGCGCATTCTTATACCCAGCGTCATCACTCGATCGTCACTCTCTGACGTTCGGGTGTTCACCATGGGGCAACTTCGCAACCACCGTCACGATGTGGATACAAGACGTGCTGTGACTCTGTGCAACGCCCTTACCGGCGGCTACGTTCAGCGGCCAGTCGAAGTCCCAGTGAGGGACCCGCCGCTCACCGAGCGCGCGGGCGGCATTTGGAGGAAGAGTGCACAGAGCACGACTCACGAAGGTCATCGTGCTGGCCGCGGCGGGAGCCATCTCGCTCAGCGCTTGCACGGCGCGCAACGACAGCGGCTCGGGTGGGCAAAGTGCCGGTTCGCAGGCCGCGGCGCCCTCGGCGGCCGCCGACGCGGCGGACCCCGCCGGGGACGGCAAAGCCCAGTGCTCGCCGGTCTCCCTCGCCTACGCGGGCACCATCAACGGTGCGAACGCGGCGCTGGGCCAGAACATCCTGGACGGCGCGAAGCTCGCCGTGGACCAGCACAACAAGGCCAATCCGGGCTGCCAGGTCAAGCTTGAGCAGTACGACACCGAGGGCACGCCGGACAAGGCGCCCGGCATCGTGAACCAGATGGTCAACACCCCGGCCATCCTCGGCGTGGTCGGCCTGCCCTTCTCCGGGGAGTCGAAGGCGGTCGGCAACATCTTCAACGGGGCCGGCCTGGTCACCATCACCCCGTCCGCGACCGGTCCCGCGCTGAGCCAGAACGGCTGGAAGACCTTCTTCCGCGGCCTGGGCAACGACAACACCCAGGGACCCGCCGCGGCGAAGTTCATGACCGGTGAGCTCAAGGCCGGCAAGATCTGCGTGATCAAGGACGACTCCGAGTACGGCACCGGGCTGGCCGCCGCGACCGTCAAGGCGCTCGGCGACAAGGTCGTCTGCCAGGACGACGTCAAGACCAAGCAGGTCGACTTCTCCGCGGTGGTGAACAAGGTCAAGAACGCCAACCCGGACGCGGTCTTCTACTCCGGCTACTACCAGGAAGGCGCCCCGTTCGCGCAGCAGCTGAACGACGCCGGCGTCAAGGCCAAGTTCGTCGGCCCGGACGGGGTCAAGGACGACCAGTTCGTCAAGGGTGCGGGCGACGCCGCGGCCAACGCGTACTTCACCTGCCCCTGCGTGCCGGCCGACCAGTTCACCAAGTTCACCGACGCCTACCAGGCGGCGTACCAGAAGGCCCCGGGCACCTACTCGCCCGAGGCCTACGACATCGCCACGATCTTCCTCAAGGGCGTCGACGCGGGCAAGAAGGACCGGGCCTCGATGCTCGACTTCGTGAAGAACTACGACGGCCAGGGACTCACCAAGCACTTCAAGTGGGACTCGCACGGTGAACTGGCGCAGACGACGGTGTGGGCCTACAAGGTCGACAACGGCAAGATCGTCCGCGACACCGAGATCAAGTAACCCCTTCGGCCCTGCTCGGTACCGGGGTGTGCGCCCGGCGGCTCGATCCCGCCGAGGGCACACCCCGGATCCACTTGGAGAACTAGTGTGTCGATGACTCATGAGCTCGGCTCCCTCGTCCTGGCCCAGGGAGACAGCTGGATCACCTTCGACGTCGATTCGTTCCTGAACCAGTTCTGGTCCAACACGATCGACGGCCTGTCCTACGGCAGCATCTACGCACTCGTGGCCCTGGGGTACACCCTGGTCTACGGCGTGCTCAAGCTGATCAACTTCGCCCACTCCGAGGTGTTCATCTACGGCGCCTACGCGACGTGGTTCACCTTCTACGGCCTCGGGTTCCGGCCCGGCGCCACCCCCGAGCTATCGGTGTTCGAACTGGTCGGGTTCCTGTTACTGGCACTGATCGCGGCGATGGCCGTGTCCGGGGGCACCGCGGTGGTCCTGGAGCGGGTCGCCTACCGGCCGCTGCGCAAACGCGGGGCACCCCGGCTGGTCTTCCTGATCACCGCGATCGGCGCCTCGTTCGTGCTGCAGCAGATCCTGTTCATCTGGCGCGGCGGGAACCCGGAGAACAGCATCCGGCTGCTGCGCAACGACGAGGTCTTCCAGATCTTCGGCGCGAGCGTCACCAACGTCACGATCATCACCATCCTCGCCGCGATCCTGCTGATGATCGGCACGGACATGTTCGTCAACCGCACCCGGTTCGGCCGCGGTATCCGTGCGGTCGCGCAGGATCCGGACACCGCCACGCTGATGGGCGTGAACAAGGAACGGGTCATCATGACCACGTTCCTCATCGGCGGCCTGCTGGCCGGCGCGGCCGCGCTGCTCTACATGATGAAGATCCCGCAGGGCGCCTCTTATCAGGGCGGCTTCATCCTCGGCATCAAGGCGTTCACCGCCGCGGTGCTGGGCGGGATCGGCAACCTGCGCGGCGCGCTGCTGGGCGGCCTGCTGCTCGGGGTCGTGGAGAACTACGGCCAGTCGCTGTTCGGCGGGCAGTGGCGCGACGTGGTGGCGTTCGTGCTGCTGGTGCTGATCCTGATGGTCCGGCCCACCGGTATCCTCGGTGAGTCGCTCGGAAAGGCACGGGTATGACGGTGACCTCGACCCCGCCCGCGCGGGCCGCGGCGCAGCGCCGCCGCCCGGTGTCGGAGTGGTGGAACAACCTGCCCCGGGTCCAGCAGTGGGCGGTGCTCATCCCGCTGGTGGTGCTGGTCTACCTGCTGCCGGTGCTCAACCCGCCGCTGCTGACCACGCAGCCCGGGTACGATTTCCCGACCGCGATGTTCGAGGTGGCCCGCTACGCTCTGGTCGCCATCGGGCTGAACGTGGTGGTCGGCCAGGCCGGGCTGCTGGATCTGGGCTATGTCGGCTTCTTCGCGATCGGCGCCTACGTGATGGCGTTGTTCACCAGCCCGGACTCCTCCCTGTCGAAGCTGCCGTTCCTCGTCGTGCTGCCGATCGCGATGGTGGTCACGATGATCTTCGGGGTGATCCTCGGGACACCGACCCTGCGATTACGCGGGGACTATCTGGCGATCGTCACGCTCGGTTTCGGCGAGATCGTGCGGCTGCTGGCGGACAACGTCGCACCGCTGCGCGGCAACCGCGGGTTCCAGAGCGTCGGGCATCCGCCCGGCACGAACGCCGACGGCAGTCCGTTGTTCAGCAATACCAACGGAACTCCGTGGTATTGGCTCTGTGTCACACTGATCATCGCGGTGCTGCTGCTGGTCGGGAACCTGGAACGCAGCCGCGTCGGCCGGGCCTGGGTGGCCATCCGCGACGACGAGGACGCGGCCGAGATCATGGGCGTGCCCACGTTCAAGTTCAAGATCTGGGCGTTCGTGGGCGGCGCGGCGATCGGCGGGCTTTCCGGCGCGCTCTACGCCGGGCAGCTGGGCTTCGTGAACAACCAGAAATTCGACGTGGTCACGTCCATGCTGTTCCTCGCCGCAGTGATCCTCGGCGGCGCGGGCAACAAGGTCGGCGTGCTGCTGGGCGCGGTGGTGGTGGCCTACATCCCGCTGCGGTTCCAGGCGATCGCCGAGTACAAGTACCTGATCTTCGGCCTGGCGCTGATCATCCTGATGATCTTCCGCCCGCAGGGCCTGCTCGGTGCGCGGCAGCGGCTGCTCACCTACGGCAGGCAGGCCTATCGCAGACTGCTCGGCAAGGGTGAGCAGATCAGCAGTGACGGTTCACTGGCCCCCGAGAACCCGGGAGAGAAGGCATGACCGCCCCTGGCAACGGCAGCGGCCCGGAGGTCCCGGCCGAGGGCGGGCTGGTCGCCGAGGTCGCGCAGATGAGCGAGGCCGAACTCGCCGAGCACGAGGCCGAGGTCGCCGACGTCGTCGCCCCCGACCGCGACATCGACGTGGCGATGGGGGAGACCCTGCTGGCCGTCGACGACGTCACGGTGCGCTTCGGCGGGCTGGTCGCGCTGGATTCGGTGTCCTTCGGCATCCGGCGCGGCGAGATCCTCGGCCTGATCGGGCCGAACGGGGCGGGCAAGACCACCTGCTTCAACGCGATGACCGGGGTGTACCGGCCCACCTCCGGGCAGGTGCTGCTGGAGGGCCGCCCGCTGGCCAAGGCCTCCCGGCACGCCATCACCCAGCTCGGCATCGCGCGGACGTTCCAGAACATCCGGCTCTTCAGCGACATGACCGCGCTGGAGAACGTGGTCGTCGGCACCGATGCCCGGCATCGCACCAGCCTGCTCGGGGCGCTGCTGCGCAGCCCGCGGCACCACCGCGAGGAGAAGCAGGCGATCGAGAAGGGCATGGCACTGCTGGAATTCGTCGGTATCGCGGATCGGGCCGCGGACCGCGCGAGGAATCTGCCGTACGGCTACCAGCGGCGCCTGGAGATCGCGCGGGCGCTGGCCACCGAGCCGAAACTACTCTGCCTCGACGAGCCGGCCGCCGGGTTCAACCCGGCGGAGAAGGAAGAGCTCATGGGGCTGATCCGGACGATCCGCGACGACGGGTACACCGTGCTGCTGATCGAGCACGACATGAAGCTCGTGATGGGTGTGACCGACCGGATCGTGGTGCTGGAATTCGGCAAGAAGATCGCCGAGGGACTGCCTGCCGAGATCCGGGAGGATCCCGCGGTGATCGCCGCCTACCTGGGGGTGCCCGACGATGACGTTGCTTGAACTGTCCGATGTGTCCGTCCACTATGGCCGGATCAAGGCGGTGTCCGGCCTGTCCATCACGGTGGACGAGGGCGAGATCGTCACCCTGATCGGCGCGAACGGGGCGGGCAAGTCCACCACCATGCGGGCGATCTCCGGGATCCGGCCGGTGTCGGCGGGCAGCATCCGGTTCGACGGGGAGGACATCACGCGGCTGCGCGGTGACCTCCGCGTGGTGCGCGGGATCTCGCAGTCGCCGGAGGGCCGGGGGATCTTCCCCGGCATGACGGTGCTGGAGAACCTGGACATGGGCGCGTACGCGCGCAAGGACCGGAAGGATCTGAAGACGGACTTCGACCGCGTCTTCGAGCTGTTCCCCCGGCTGGCCGAACGCCGGACCCAGGTCGGCGGCACGATGTCCGGTGGCGAGCAGCAGATGCTCGCGATCGGCCGCGCGCTGATGGCCAAGCCCCGGCTGCTGCTGCTGGACGAACCCTCGATGGGCCTGGCCCCGCAGTTCATCCAGCAGATCTTCCGGATCATCACGGAGATCAACCGCCAGGGCACCACGGTGCTGCTGGTGGAGCAGAACGCGCAGCAGGCGCTCTCCCGCGCGCACCGCGCGTACGTGCTGGAGACCGGGCAGATCACCAAGACCGGCACCGGTCGGGAACTGCTCGCCGATTCGAGCATCAAGGAGGCCTACCTCGGGGTGGGGTGAGGGCAGGGTTCCGGCAAAGTCGGTGTAGAGGTCCGTGAAGGGACCCTTCACGGACTCTCAGTCTGTGAAGGGTCCCTTCACAGACCCGAAACCGGTCCGGCGCACGCCACGAGGTGGTCGCACACACCTCCGCATCGCCCACTGCCGGGTCCCCGACCAACTTTGCCGACACCCTGGGGGTGAGGGTTTCGGCGGCCCCCGAAGCTGAATTGTGACTACGGTGTGCGGGGGCTTGTCAAGGCGGGAAAGCCGAAACATTGTTTATGACATATCAGGGGTGTGACTGTCCGGCTCATGACCCG